>CAZHDA010000033.1:0-2555 GCA_964531125.1 uncultured Candidatus Peribacteria bacterium | reverse complement strand
TACAAGGCCGATATCGAAAGGAGAATCGAATCCATGGGCGTGAAATCGACCAAAACAACAGAGGCCACCATATCTCTTGCCGCGGAAAAAATGGCTATGGTCTTCGATAAATTGAACATGAGCGAAGAGGAAAAAAACGATCAGGCGGCTGAAATGATGAAAGACTTTATCGATCGGATAGCCGGCGAAGACAGCGAGCTTGATCACGCGGAATTATTGAAAATGCATGAGCATGGCAAACAGCTTGGCGATATGTTGGGCTCCGATGACCCAAAGATGAAGCCGCTTCAGGATGCGACCTTATGGGCACTCGGCAAATCTCTGGACGGAAGGGATTTGGAATCAAAAAGAGGCGAAGTGACCGAAACATTAAAAGAAGCTCTAAAATCCGGCGAAGATCGCAAAGATGTCGCGGCCATGATTTTGGCCCTGATGAATGCAAACGATCAGGCAGATATTTTGGAGCAGATAGATGACAAATACATCGCAAAAAAAATGGTCTCGCAGGGCTATACTACGCCGCTTGTGTTGAAAGACGCGGGTTACGAATTTGGAAAAGATGAATGGAAAGGCGTCGAAGACGCCTATAACAAAAATCAAAAATCCATCTCAGGAGCCGTTCGCGGCATGCAGAGAGTTTCTATCGGGGCAGGAAATTATGCGAATGACACACTTACACTGAAAAACGGTCTACGAACTATCGGCTATGTGATGGGAGGAACCACGATTTTGATGAACGCAATGGCCAGCTGGAAAAATCCAAGCTCGCTACTTACAAACGAATATTTCGGATTGGGTCTTGCGCAGGTCGGCGCGGCCTACTACACGGGTTCGGACAGAAAATTTTTGAAAGATATTCAACCAAAATCGGAAAGAGATCTTTGGAAAGCGGACAAAAACGAACGCATTTTGTTTGATGAAATAAATCGAAGCACCACGGGATGGGCTGAATTTTTCGAATTTCAGGAAGGCGAAGCTTTAAGCACTCTTTGGAAATTCATCGGATCCATTCGTCGCGAAGATGGAAAATTGCCATTGGCAAAACTGAATATCGCGGAATTCAAGAAATTTATGTACGACGGAAATTACGAAGATGCCCTCGCCGCTTTCAAGGAGTTGGAGAAAAAAAGCGGAACGATGAACGATAGAAGTTTCGTCCGCATCGCTTCAGCCTTCGACAATTTAACCATCGGTGGAACGGCATTGGACGCAAAACTCCGTTACGAAAAAGTTTTAAAAGAAGCAAAAGAACGCAAAGCTTAAAACAAAAAAATGATAAAACCATTCCTGAAAAAACTGATCAAAACACTCGTTGTCGCCGCGCCTTTGGCGCTTATACTCGCCGTTGTGGTGACAAAATTTGGTGCTATGCACCTGCTTGTTCATGCGGAAAGTACAACTTCTATAGGTGTCCCGATCGGTTCGGAGATCAGCGACCTCACGAAATCCGTGGCACAAATTCAAAAAGTTTTGAGCTACCTGCTCTGGCCCGTCTTGGCCCTCATCGGCACCCTTCTGCAAAACGATCTTTTCTTTGGCGGTGGAATGGGTGTGCGCTTGCAGGAAATTTGGATAAATATGAGAAATGTCGTGAACATATTTTTCGTGATTATTCTAGTTGGAATAGCGCTATACAATGTACTGGGAATTGGAGAAGACAGCGGCTCATACGCCATCAAAACGATTCTGCCAAAAATTATTATTGGGATCATAGTTATAAATTTCTCCTTTCTCGCGGCAAAAGTCATGTTGGATGGGATCAATGTGATCACAACTGCGATTTTTGCAATACCCACGGAAATCTCAGACGCGGCATCAAAGGGGCTTGTTGACGATCCGGATGCTGAACAAATACTGTGCGACGGCATACCATTTTTCCAATTTATCGCCGGCGAGGACGAAAATGTCTACTGCGGGGAAGACAAAAAATTCAACGATCAGGGAAAACTTTTCTTTGAAAAATACGGAATGAACAACGCCGCGATGCTCTTGGCCATAAAGGGCGGGAAAGTTCAGTTTTATGACAAACTCATAGAAGGTACGGACGGAAGCACACTGACAATCTCCGTATTCTTCTCAATGTTGATGTATTTGATTTACGCAATCTCCTTTATCGCTTTGGTCGTTGTGTTGTTTGCCCGCGTTGTTGTTATCTGGTTGGGCATAGCGCTTTCACCGATAATTTTGCTGGCTATGGCCGTGCCGGATTTCAAAAGCAAAGTCGGTGGACTCAACGAATTGGTCGACACGATAGTCAAAACAGCAATCGCGCCTATCATGATAGCGCTTTCACTTACGGTTGGCTGGATAATGCTTGGCGCTTTTCAGGGCTCGGAATTTATCCAGGGCTTGGATACAAAAACACGCATCCCCGTACAACCATTGAGTGATTTCCAAAACATCATTTCCGCCGTCGGAGTGGTGGCCATAGTTTGGATGGGAGTCTTTACGGCAGCCGGCGGCACGATAGCAAAAGGTGTCACCGACAAAATCAAAGGCGTCGCCGCATCCACCGGCACCTTCCTCGCCACCGCCCCATTCAAGTATTGGCCGAT
>CAZHDA010000032.1:0-10952 GCA_964531125.1 uncultured Candidatus Peribacteria bacterium | reverse complement strand
GAGGAGCCGGCGATTGATATTTATCCCCTGCTGAATTAGAATGGGCATCCGGGCTTAATATTTTGGCTATGTCGCAGCTGACGCCGATGATGGCGCAATACAGACAGATCAAAGAAAAGCATCAGGACTGTATACTGATGTACAGGCTTGGCGATTTTTATGAAATGTTTTTTGAAGATGCCTTGGAGGCATCGAAAATTTTGCAAATAGCTCTGACGGGGCGAGGCAAAGGTGAAGGAAAAGCTCCGATGTGTGGCGTGCCTTTTCATGCCGTGAATCAATACCTGACAAAGCTTACAAAGGCAGGAAAAAAAGTGGCAATATGTGATCAGATGACGGCTCCCGATGGTAAAGGAATTGTGCAGAGAGAGGTGGTGCGAATCGTCACGCCAGGGACAACTTTTGACGAGAATATTTTGGAAGGAAAGGCAAACAATTATGTTGCCTGCGTTGTTTTTGAAAAGGGCAAATTTGCGCTGGCTTTTAGCGATGTGACTACCGGAGAATTTCGTGTAACCGAGGTGAACGATCTGAAAGATCTCCAATCTGAAATAATGCGAATTCGACCTGCAGAATGTATTTATGCCGAAGGGGACGAAAGTTTGAAGAGATTTCTTAGTGGATTTGAAGACATTAGCTGTTTTCCTCATCAATATTTTGGTGAACCGGAGGCTGAATTAAAAAAAAACTTTCAAACACAGTCATTAGCTGTTTTTGGCTTAGAGAAACATGAAACCGCTATAGCAACGGCCGCGATGTTGCTAAATTATTTGAAAGACACCCAAAGAACCGATTTAAAACATATTCAAAAAATTCTTTTCTATAAAATATCGGAATTTATGCCTCTGGATGAAGCCTGCATACGCAATCTGGAACTTTTTTTTACGAATCGTGACGGAAAAACGGATGGCAGTCTAATAGGCGTGCTCGATCAAACGATGACGCCAATGGGCGGAAGGATGATTAGAAAATGGCTTATGCACCCTCTTTTGACAAAAGAAAAAATCGAAAACCGGCTGAACGACGTTGAAACTTTTGTGAACAATTCAAAAGTGATGCGCGAAATCAGAGATCTTTTGAAAAACATCTACGACATTGAAAGACTTGTAAGCAGGTTGTCTCTCGGGAGTGGAAATGCCAGAGATTTGAATGCGTTGAAAGAGTCTTTAAAATTAATACCAAAGCTTAGAGAAATTTCCGGAGAAAGAACCGACTTGAATCCACTACAGTCTCTTGTCGAAAAAATAGAAAGATCTATCGTTGATGAGGCACCAATCAGCGTAAGGGACGGCGGGATGATACGAGATGGATTTAATTCTGAAATAGATGAATTGCGAAAAATTTCCGTTACAGGAAAGACCTTTCTAAAGGATTTGCAGGAAAGAGAAATTCGGAGAAGCGGTATAAATTCTCTGAAGGTTCGCTTCAATAAAGTGTTTGGCTATTACATTGAAATCAGTAATGCGAATTTGTCGAATGTACCGGCAGAATATATTCGTAAACAAACCCTGGTTAATGCTGAAAGATATATAACTCCGGAACTAAAAGAATATGAGGAAAAAGTTTTGAGCGCTGAGGACAAAATCAGGGAAATGGAATACGAAATTTTCTATCAGATAAGGATGGAAGTTGTTAAGGAAATTGTCCACCTCCAAAAACTTGCCGAAGCCGTGGCTGGTCTCGACACAGTGACAACATTGGCCTTTGTCGCCAGTAAAAACCGTTATTGCAAGCCTAAAATATATGAAAACGCCGAAATAAAAATCGTCGGCGGAAGACACCCTGTGTTGGAACAACTGAGTTTGCAAAAAAACTTCGTTCCAAATGATTGCATCCTAAATGTGGATAGAAAATTTCAATTGATCACAGGACCAAACATGGGTGGTAAATCAACATATTTGCGCCAAGTGGCGTTGATTGTTTTAATGGCGCAAATTGGCAGTTATGTGCCCGCGGACGAAGCCGAAATAGGGCTTGTAGACAGAGTCTTTACCAGAGTCGGCGCAAGCGACAATCTCGTACGGGGAGAGAGTACTTTTATGGTTGAGATGCAGGAGACCGGCTATATTTTGAATAACGCTACAGAAAGAAGTCTGATTATTTTGGACGAGGTTGGACGCGGCACCTCCACATATGACGGCGTCAGTATAGCCTGGGCAATAAGTGAATTTTTTCACGACCGCATAGGAGCAAAGACTCTGTTCGCAACGCATTATCATGAATTGATTGAACTGGCGGACAAAATGGAGAAAGCCGTAAATTTGAGCGTTGCAGTGCGAGAGAATGAAAATGAGGGGGTTGTATTTTTGTATAAGATTGTCGAAGGTGGAGTCGACAAAAGCTATGGAATTGAAGTGGCAAAACTGGCCGGACTCCCCTCTGATCTTATTGGAAGAGCACGCGCTGTTTTGGAAGAATTGGAAAGCAAGCATATCCAAAAATCACAAGTAAGCAAAAATCAAATTCCGATGTTTGAATCCGATAATGATCGCAAGCATGCAGGACTTATAAGTGAATTGAAAGGGCTGGATGTAAACAAGATGACCCCGCTTGAAGCTATTCAAAGACTTGGCGAAATAAAGAAAAAACTATGAGTATAATTAAAATTTTGCCGGAAAATCTGGTGAACCAAATTGCTGCAGGCGAAGTGGTTGAGAGACCCGCAAGCGTCGTAAAAGAATTGGTTGAAAACAGCATTGATGCCGGGGCTGACGATATAATTGTTGAAATAAAGAATGCTGGTCGAACACTTATAAGAGTAAAAGATAACGGGTGTGGAATGTCACGGGAAGATGCGGAATTGTCACTTCAGAGACATACTACGAGCAAGATTTTGGATGAAAAGGATTTATGGAACATAACAACCATGGGGTTCCGTGGGGAAGCTTTGGCAAGCATATCTTCCGTTTCCCAAATGACGCTGAGAACAAAACGCAAAGAAGATACGGCGGGAGTGGAAGTGAATTGCTATGGCGGTGAAATAAAAACTATTACAGAGACGGGAATGAGTGATGGCACGCAGATAGATGTTCGCAGTCTTTTTTTCAACACCCCTGTTCGGCAAAAATATCTAAAAACCGATTCAACCGAAATCGGACATATCAGCAATGTTTTGAACACCATAGCCCTGATACATCCGGAAATCTCGATCAGATTTATTCACAATGAAAAGATAATTTCCGATCTGGCAAAAGTAAATGATCAGTTTTCTCGAATCGCCGACATTTTTGGCATGGCCACCGCGGAGGCTATGTTGCCTGTTTTTTACGGTGGATCCAGCCTGAAATTGGACGGTTTTGTTGGCAAACCCGTGATTTCACGAAGCACAAATCAGCACCAGTATTTTTTTGTAAACAAACGTCCTGTGCAAAACTTCTTATTGGCAAACACAATTAAGCAGGCTTTTCATTCAATGTTAATGGAGGACAGAAAACCGGTTTTCATCATTAATATAACAATCGATCCCGCACTTATAGATGTGAATGTTCATCCGCGAAAACTGGAAATTCGTTTCGAAAATCAACAAGCCTTGATTCAGGCCCTTTATGGTGCCGTCAAAGCCACTCTCGAGAAAACCGCATTGGTACCAAAAGGCTTCACCGAGTCCCGCAGATACATGTCCGATAGTTTCCCTAAAAAAGAAGATGATGATGAGAAACCGACTGGAGATATTCCGCAATTTACACAAAATTTCTTTCAAGAAAGAGAGTCCGGAATGCTTCGACCCAGTTCATTTTTGGATAAAGAAATAATACAAAATTTATTTCAAGTTTCGAATTCCTACATAATCCATCAACGCGATGATGGCGTGACTTTGATTGACCAGCATGCAGCTCATGAACGAGTTAGATATGAACAACTTATGGATCAATTTGAAAACGGCGAAAAATCAATACAGCCTTTGCTAGTTCCTTTTCAGATGGAACTTACGAATCAAGAATTTGAAATTATAAATGAAAACATGAATGTCTTTAAAGAGCTTGGTTTCGAAATTGAACCTTTTGGAGGAAATACATTTGTCGTTTCTGCAGTTCCAGGTTTCCTTTCAAACGAAGACCCCGACAGCATAGTGAAAGGCGTTTTGGATGATCTTATAAACCAAAAAAGTCCTACAAAGATACAGGGCAAAATGGAATCGATCATAAATTATATGTCATGTAGATCAGCCATAAAATTTGGCCAAAAATTAGGCACAGAAGAAATGCAGTCCCTTATTTCACAATTGGACAAATTGAAAAGGCCTTATACCTGCCCACATGGCAGACCGACAATGATAAGTCTGAGTTTGAACGAGCTTCATAAAATGTTCGGCAGGAAGTGACTTTTATTTACTGAAAATCGCCGAGAAATAGCGATCGTACACCAAATTCGTCGCATAAAGCAGTGAATCGTCCTGATTTAACCTTGTTTCCGCAGGATAACTGTCCAATGTATTTATTTCGTCATCCGTTGAAATCGTTTTTGTAAAAATACTTCCAATGCTTCCAGGCTGTTTCTGAACTATTAGCCTGTATTCATCAGCTGGGCTTAATTTTAACGTAAACGGAAGTTGATATTTCACATTAACTTCCGCGCTCTCGCCCGCTCTTATTTCCATACGCGTAAAAAAATATGTTTTCTTTAAATCTGCGTCGTATTTTGTCTCTATTTTCTTATCCGATGAATCAATCAAAATACTTCCGTCAGGCACATAAATGCGGATCAGAGACTCATTTCTTCCACGACCAAGAATATCTATTACCTGATCCGGCATTGAATCAAAACCATATTTGGACAGAATTTTTTTCCAACTATAATAAATGTCATCGGTCCAAAGATGAGCACGTTTTATCGTCACGCTGTCTATTAATTCCCCTCCACCACCCACGACTGTATCGTGATGAATTTCCTCTCGAACAAATTGATCGGACTTTGTTCCACCTATTGAAATATTAATAACAGAAAGATAATCCTCCTTGTCCGCACTCTCGTGTATACGCCCACTTATGTCCAATGAATCGAAAAGATTTTCAATGTCTTCATCGGCCGACCATAACATTATATGTTTTTGTTCAACCGCTCGATACAATTTGCTACCAATCTTTCCTATGTTCTCTTCCTTCATTATTTTCTCAATAAATGCAGGAATAAAAACTTTCAAAATATGCTTCGGATCCTCCGCGCCCCAGATTTTAGACTCGATAATGAAACTTAAAAGAAGGTTGTAATTTTCGGAATCAAGTGCTCCAAAATTTCCCACCTGAACAGGTCCGCTTATGTCGAGCAAATCCCTCAAAAGTCCCTGATTTATCGCTATAACCGTATCGACACCGGGACCTCCCTCCTTTTGCAAAAACCAACGCGCTTTCGCCGCCGAGGTTGGAAAATCAGGAGAATAATTACTGTCACGAAAACGCCAATTTTGCGTAAAGGCCTTCATTTCTTCGGGCGGCTCTATCACTCCTCCATATGCTCCATCAATATCATAGACATCGTTCACAGAAAGATTCTCTATATATCCATCATTTAAATCCAAGATAGCGTAACTCCCTATGAACCCACCCGTAGGGCGAATTTCGTTATTATTTTGAAGCAAAATCAGGTAACGGTGTGGATAACGATCACCCAAAAGCTTCAACAGCGCGGGAAAATAATTCGAGATGTTTTGCAGAGTTGAACTGACTTTTTGAACTTCCGCCTTTGCAAGTTTTACGCGCAAAGCAATGTCCGACGGCAACGAATTCTCATCTACGGCTGAAAGTTCTTTTTCCGTAAGACCTATCTGTCCGATCGCCAAATTAACCTTGTCCAATCCATTTTTGAGAGTGTCTGTGAGAGACTGGTGATCAGCGTTTGGATCCCTGTTTTTTGACACAAAATAGATCGGAATTTTGTTGAATTCCTCCAATGCGTCAGTAAAATATTCTCCGGCCGAAGCGAAATACTTGCCACCATTTAGAAGCGAATTTACCGCATTACCAAGCCCTTTCCCGTTTGAATAAAACGACCTGTCGGTATCTATAAACCAAAGATTTTTCTGCGCCTCAGAAAAATTTTCGAGGGCCTGATTGAAAGCATCTCCGGCTTCCTGGAATTGTATTTTCGTAGCGCTCTCCCCTCCACTTACGAGATAAGAATACCCCTCATAAGCGCTGGCAGAAATTTTATCCTTGAGTGTTTTTGTCGTAAAATAAACACTTATTGAATTTATCAGCAACAGTATCAAAAACCCCACTATTCCTATTCGCATAAGATTTCCAAGAAATTTTGGTGGCGTAAATTTGTTTCCATGTAAATATAAAAAACCAACCTTTTCTGCACCACTAAGATCCCTAACCTCATTTATCGGATCCTTCCGCTTATATATAACATTTTTTTTTCGTGAAACACGAAGAGAATTTTTTTCACCAACCCCTTCAGCCTTTCTCAAATTCACTTTTCTTTTTTCGTTTCCCCTTCTTATGTCGGAAAAACTTGGCATATTTATTTTATATGCAAATAATCAATCGACCCGATGCCGCTTACCGAATAATTTCTGCCTGAACTTAAACTGTCGATGATGTTAAAAATCTTTGGATAAGACTGGTCCTTGAAAAGTATGGGCATTAGCCCGCTGAAATTGAAAAAGCTTATCTCGTCCGAATTTTTCAAAACCGGATCAAGATTGTAGACGAAATATTTTGAAGATCTCAGACTCTTTGCTTGAGCCGCCTCTATATCAATACTGCTTTTTACTCCATCAATGTGATTTGCCAAAATCGCTACATCTCCGATGAGCGTGTAGTAAATTCCCCATCCCTGATTGCCGATTTTTAGTTCATAAATCGTGCGCCCCATGTACTCGGATTCGTTTTTAACTATCTCCTCAGGATTTGCGATAATCTCCCTGCTTTTCGTGCCGTCCTGCAAAGTATGCTCTACGATTTTTGGCTCAAAGAAGCCGCCGACCTGCACGAAATTGTTTGCTATCTCCTGAATTTTCAATGCATCGTTCTTTGGATCATTTAATTCAATCAAAACCTTATAAAAAGCTTTGCCATCATCATGTTCTATCGCAAAAGCAAATTCATTTTGCAACAAGGCAAGAAGATCCTTTTGCAAATCAACATTTGGTCCAAAATACTGTTTACTTTGATTATCCAAGAAATTATCGAAAATCAAAACAGCCGCTTGATCTCCGCCTGAAATCACTTCGATCATTCTCTTAAGCTGATTTTCCAAATTCTCACCGCCCCAAAAAGCCAAAGCATTTTCGCTGACATAATTTGCCAAATTCGCATGGTAAGCGCTCTTAAAATTTATATATTTACTTCCTGAAATTTTTTCACGGTCCAAGGCAAGAAAACTCTCCACCTTTAGATCGTCTTCCAATGCAATCAAAGCAAATCCCTCCGCCCTAAACAGTTTTATGAGCGGAGTAATTCCTTCCAAAGAAATCCCTTTTTGAGTAAAGAAACTGAATTGTTTTAGAAAATTGTCGTTTATCTGGTCAAAATTCAGATAAAGAAAAGCGGCATTTGCAAATGGGACATTTCCGTCGACACTTTTATACCCTTGAGTTGAAGAGAGGGCTTCATCATCAGATTTGTTAAACACAATCAGATTATCAATTGCCGCCCTGTCTTTACCAAAAAAAATCATGTCGCCAATTAATGTCTGATAAAAATCGTTATTGTTGTAAAGTTTTTCTGGCTTATAATTTAAGCCGGCCGTATCTGAGATCTCGGCAAAATAAATTTTCTCTATATTGTCGATGTCGTCTTTTGAATGTAGCAAAACAAATCCGACTTCCCTGCCAAGAGAGGATTTTAATTGAGCAGGAAAATTATTTTCAATAAACGCTCCAACAGAATACTCCGGATATTTTTCGAGAATGGATTTCACATTCAAATACTGATTGTGAACCGGATTGTTGTTTAATGTAAGCACGGCAATAGTGCGATCCGCCGGCAAAAAACCAGCAACCGGCTCAGGCCTGAGTGCCGTGTTGAAAAGTAAAACGCCAACCCATAGAAGGGCCAATGACATAATCATGGCCAAAACTCCGCCAAAGATTTTTTTCTTATTGGCATGAAATTTTTCCTTGATAATTGACTTTTTTTGAGCAGTGGGCTGCGGCTTAACCGGAATTTTTTTCTCCTCCATTTGGCGATTTTTCTTTTTGCTTCTGGATTTTCGTCCCATATTTTTTCTTTATTTTGTCCTGCCTATATTGGCATAGTTTACTTGTAAATCAAAGTGCTTTTTTGTAGAATTAGCAGGCTCTTAACCGAATTTATGAAGGCAAACGAATTGCGAAGATTGTATATAGATTTTTTTGTAAAAAAACACGGGCATGCCGAAATAAAAGGCTCTTCCCTGATTCCGGAAAATGATCCGACAGTTTTATTTACGACTGCGGGAATGCATCCTCTGGTGCCGTTTCTAATGGGAGAACCGCATCCATCGGGAAAGAGGCTTGTAGATGTGCAGAAATGCGTACGAACAGACGATATAGATGAAGTCGGCGACAAATGCCACCTGACTTTTTTTGAAATGCTTGGTAACTGGTCGTTGGGAGATTATTTCAAAGAGGGGGCGATAAAAATGAGTTTTGAATTTCTTACAAAAGAATTGAAATTGCCGATTGAAAAACTGGCTGTGAGTTGTTTCGCGGGAGATGCGGACGCGCCGAAAGATGAAGAATCTGCGGAAATCTGGTGGAGCCTGGGAATCTCAAAAGAGAGGCTGGCTTTTTTGCCAAAGAAAAATAACTGGTGGGGACCGGCCGGGAAAACCGGGCCGTGCGGACCTGACACTGAGATGTTTTATTGGACAGGAGTTGGTGAGGCACCAAAGGAATTTGACCCAGAGGATAATCAGTGGGTGGAGATCTGGAATGATGTTTTCATGCAATATAACAAAAAAGAGGATGGAAGTTATGAGCCTCTGAAACAGCAAAATGTGGATACCGGTATGGGATTTGAAAGAGTTTTGAGCGTGATGAACGGAGTTGAATCGCCGTTCGATACGGAGCTGTTTGAGCCTGTGATTGAGGAAATTCGTGCACTTGGAAGGAAAGGTGAAGCGGCTTCAGAAAGAATCATTGCCGACCATTTGAGAGCAGCCACATTTATAGTTGGTGACGAATGCGGAGTAGGACCTTCAAATAAAGATCAGGGATACATAGTGCGAAGGCTGCTGCGTAGAGCGATAATGCACGGACGCAAACTTGGAATCGAAGTTGATTTTTGCAGAAAGATCGCCGGAATTTATGTAAATCTTTATGGTGAAGCATATCCTATTCTTGTTGCGAATCAGGAGAGAATTTTTGAAGAGATTGCAGGTGAGGAAAAAAAATTTAACGAAACTCTGGCGAAAGGTTTGAATGTTTTGGAAAAAAGATCAGGTGGAATGACCGAAATAAAAGGAGATTTTGTTTTCGATATGTTTGCAACCTACGGATTCCCGGCGGAAATGACGCTGGAAGTTTTGAAAGAAAAAGGTTTGGTGAAGGAGAGTGACAGAAAAAATTTGATTAAAGAATTTGAGAAAAATTTCGAAGAGCATCAAAAACTTTCCAAGGCGGGAGCGGAAAAGAAATTTTCCGGAGGACTGGCCGATCATAGCGAAGAAGTGACAAAATTGCATACGGCTACTCACCTCTTGAACAAAGCATTGAGGATGGTTTTGGGCGAACATGTGGAACAACGCGGCTCGAATATAACTTCCGAAAGGCTGCGTTTTGATTTTCCAAATCCGGAAAAAATGACGCCGGAGCAGATAAAAAAAGTGGAGGAGATAGTTAACGAACAGATTCAAAAAGCTCTGCCTGTGAGTTTTGAAGAAATGACCGTGGCTGAAGCAAAAGCAAAAGGCGCGATCGGACTTTTTGAATCGAAATACGGAGATCGCGTGAAAGTGTATACGATGGGTGATTTCAGTATGGAAATTTGCGGCGGGCCACATGTGAAAAACACTTCGGAATTGAAGAGTTTCAAGATCTTAAAAGAGGAGAGTTCCTCGAGCGGAATCAGGAGAATCAAGGCTGTGGTTGGAGCTTAGGCGAGTTTCCCCTCCAAATCCCATTGCAGAGATTTTGTGATTTTCACCTGCACTATTTTGCCGAGGAGATTTTTTTTGGAGTTGAAAAAGACGCGTTTAAAATGAGAGCTGCGGCCCAGACATTTTGTACCGTCTTGATGTTCTACGAGAACAGAAACGGTTTGACCGATGAAGCGGGAGAGAGCTTTGGCGGAAAGTTTTTTGAGAAGATTATTTAATCTGTGCCAGCGTTTGTTTTTAATTTCAGCGGAAATATCGTCCTTGATATTTTTGGCGGCATAAGTGCCGCGACGCTCCGAATATTGCGAGAGATAAGCGTGTTCAAAATTCATTTCTTTGAAAAATTTGTAAGTGGCTTCGAATTCCTCGTCAGTCTCACCACAGAAACCGATGATGATGTCGGTGGAGATGGAAATATCCGGAATTCTGGTTCGGATTTTTTTGACAAGATCGCGGTATTTTTCAACCGTGTACGAACGGTTCATGCGCTTGAGAACGGCGTTATGGCCTGCCTGGACTGGGAGATGCAGATAAGGCATTTGAGTCTTTAAAGTTGCCATGGCGTCGATGAGTTGATCAGACATGTCCTTTGGGTGAGGAGAGGTGAAACGAACTCGTTCTAAGCCTTTTGCATGAAGTTTATCGAGTTGTTCGAGGAGATATACAAACGGCTCTTTGCCTTTTGGAAGATCGGCGAACTTTTTTTCCATGCGATCGTGGACGCTAAGTCCGTAAGAATTTACAGTCTGTCCGATGAGAGTGATTTCTTTGCAACCGGATTCGACGAGCGTTTTGCATTCATTCAAAATATCCGTGATAGCGCGACTTTTTTCGCGGCCTCGTGAAAAAGGCACGATGCAGTAAGTGCAAAATTTGTCGCAGCCCGTGGAGACGGCTACAAATGCCTGCGTGTTTGATGCGTAGCTTGG
>CAZHDA010000031.1:5712-10993 GCA_964531125.1 uncultured Candidatus Peribacteria bacterium | reverse complement strand
TACCTGCTCTCCCTCGTTTGGCTCACCGCTCTGATTTTCAACCCATTCGGCTCAAATATTTTTGAATTGCCGAAGCTGGTTTTTATTTCCGTTTTTTTGTCGCTGGCTATCCTCATCTTTGCCTTCCGCTATTTTTCCAATCAAAAACTCACTATAAAATCCAACAAATGGCTCTGGATTCTACTTGGATTTTGGCTCGCAAGTCTGACTATCTCCACTATCCTTTCCGTGGCCCCGGAACTCAGTTTTTTTGGCAGCTATGAGCGCCTGCAAGGTCTCTACAGTCACATAGTTTACATCGGATTATTTCTAGTAATCCTTAATTGCATTAACGACAAAAATGACCGGAAAATTTTCCTAAATTCTCTTTTAATAACTTCGGTAATTATTTCCATTTACGCCATCTTTCAAAAGGCCGGTATTGATTTTTTTGATGCCTCAATCACGAGGTCTTCCGGTCTTCTCGGTCGCAGTTTCGCGACTCTTGGCCAGCCTGATTTTCTTGGCCAGTTTTTACTTTTGCCGATCTGGATTTCTATTCAATTTCTTTTTTCTGAAAAGAAAAAAGCACCCTATATCATCTCCACGATCTTACTCATTATCGCTCTCGTTTTCACGCGTAATCGCGCTTCCATGCTTGGCATGTTGCTAAGCGCCGTCTTCTTTGTGTTTTATTTCCTTCCAATCAAAAAATCCATCAGATTTTTACTCGCGCTTTCTCTCATCGCGGCTTTTTCCGCGTTTATTGTTTTCGTCGCTCCTGAGCTTCGTTCACTTCTTTCGCGCTTTTATATTTGGGAAGGGGCTATCTCTCTATTTTCTTCAAAACCATTCTTTGGTTTTGGTCCTGAGACTTTTTCAATTGTTTTTCAAAAGGTTGCCAGTCCAATCCTTTTTTCACTCGAAGATTATACTCAGATTGCTGATCGCGCCCACAATGAATATCTCGATATTTTCCTAAATCAAGGCCTCTTTGGGCTTTCAATTTACCTGACAGCGATTATCTCCACTTTGTTTTTGCTTTTCAAAAAAACCGCTTCGCCTTATATAGCCGCGGCTCTTATTTCGATTTTATTCAGCATATTTTTCAGTTTTTCACTCACGGTCCATTGGCTGATTTTACTTGTCATTATCGCCATGGCTTTAATTCAAAATGCAAAATTCCATATCCTAAAAATCAGGAAAAAAATTTCCACGACAATTCTGGTTTTTATAATTTCAATTGCCGCAGTCGCCAACATAATTTTTATCTCCAGAGCACTAATCGCAGACATTTATCTGAATTCGGGTTTGGAGGCGTTGCTAAACAACTCTGATGCGTCAGGTATTATAGAGATAGAGCACGCAGCCCAAATTCATCCATTTCAGGGCGATATATATCTTCGTCTCGCTCAGGCATATTTGGTCTCGTCGGAGTTTTCGTCTGCCGAGGAAAATCTTTTGAAATATGGGGAATTCACAAACTACGATTTCAAGTATTATTATTTCATGGGGCTTACAAAAAGAGCGGAAGGGGATGACGCCTCGGCTCAAAAATATTTTATTCAAGCCGGGCATCTTGCTCCCACAAATCCGCTCATTCGTAAGGTTATCGAGTGACCAAAACCCAGTCCTGCATAAATCCTTTCCATTGTGACACAAACAGCTTCCATGATTCCTCTGATTGGTTGTCAAATCTCCAGTTGTTCCACTGTGCCGTGTAATTGTTGAAACTTCCGATCATCGCGTCCAGCTTATATTCAATCCTGGCATTTTGATTCGCGATCAGATTCAGTTTTCCGTCCAGATTTTGATATAAAGCGCGAAGCGCGTCCAAAACAGAACTTGTAGGCGCTGAGCTTGATGGGTCGGCCGAGGTTTGTGTTTCGGTCAAGACATTGCTGTTTGCGGCTTGGTCGATTTTGTTAAATTCCTGTTCGACGACGGAGGCCACATTTACAGTTTCTGTTTTTTCTACTGTTGATTCGGTTGAGCCGAAGCCAAGTTTGCCAAAAATACTTGGCCTGACACTGCTTTCAACAGTGTTCACGGCGTCAACGCCAGTATTCAGGCTCACAGGGTTCAGATTCGAATTCATTTTTACGAGTCGACCCTGAAGTCCAAGCGACGGCGCAAATACAACCCCGCCAACTATCAATACTCCCGCCACGGTCGCCGCAATTATGTATTTTTTGCGGTTTCCACCTGATTTTAGTTCAGGATTTTGGTTTGTGTTTTCCATAAAAATATTGGTTAAGAATTTTTATTTGTTGATAATAACTTTTGTTCCAACTTCGGTGAAGGCGTAAAGGAAATCAGCATCTTCCGGCAACAGCCTGACGCAGCCATGGCTTACTGGTATGCCAATATGGCTTCTGGCTTCATTCCAGAATTTTCCGCCATCTGTTCTCAAGCTTGGCAATGCATGAAATCCGTATCCTTCACCTTTGAACATCATGAATCGGGGCATTATATAGTGTGGTGCTTTGCCGCCAACCCTGACTTCGTTTTTCAAATGGATTGAAAAATTCCCGGTTGGCGTGGGTGTCCGTGCCGCGCCACTTGAAATTTTGAACTCTCTGACCAGACTGTCTCCAAGCATTACAAATAATTTTTGATCGGAAAGGTCCACGCTAAGTTTTTTTTCCGCATCCAAATCCAGATCTAAAACCGATCCGCTTTCTCCAGAGTAAATGAGTTTTTTTGCCAAAGTTGATTTGTCTTCGTCCGGTTCGCCAATAATTACTTCAAAAGAAAATTTTGCATCATCAAGCCACTTTAGTCCTTCCAGCACAGGTGAAAAAAATTCTTTTATAACATCATCGCCTTCACCACTTCCAACCCAAAAGGAAAAAGAAGCAATCTCCCCGGGATTTACTCGAAGCTGATCCATATTTACTCGATATGCAGATTCCCAATTGTTATCCTCTTCATCTATGTCGGGAGAGTATAGCTCGCTTGCATGATCGCGTTTATTTTCTGTCCCAATAAGCATTTTTGCATCTTCACAAGAACTTTTCGAAGAAAACCAAGGAACATTTCCTGTGTTTTTTATGAATGCCTTCACTTTAAACTCATCATTTGTATCGACTCTTAATGGGCGTCTTACAGAGACAAATTCCGCCTCATATTTTTCAACATCAGGTTCTTCATAGCTGCAATCCTCCGGTGCTACCGCCGCTTCTTCAGCGAAACTGACAGTATTCAAGGAAATAAGAAGTAGAATACTTAACAAAATATAAGGGAGCGCGGTACGGAAACGCATGTTTATGTTTGTTTTATTGTTAGTATTATACAATAAAAACATGAAGAAGGCAAGTATTTGATTTACCCCTTCTCGAAGCAGACAAAGCCTATTTTAAAAGTTTTTGCAGCTCTTTTTTGAAGGTCTCCAGATCTTTGAATTGACGATATACGGAAGCGAATCTTATATAAGCAACCTCGTCCAACTCTTTTAATTCATTCATAATGCCTTCGCCTATCGTCTTACTTGGAACCTCTTTTCCGAGTGCCGCCCATTCCTCTTCCAATTCGTTTATCAATTTCATCACTTGGTCCTGTGTGATTTTTCTTTTTTCACACGCTCTCCATATTCCTTTTTCAACTTTTTCTCTGTCATAGTTTTCACGCGTCCCGTCTTTTTTTACAACCACAAAATTGCTGGTCTCGATCCTTTCAAAGGTTGTAAAACGATGCTTGCACTTCTCACATTCGCGGCGGCGGCGCACGGATTTATGCCCCTCGCTTTCACGGGAATCAAGCACTCGCGTATCATCGTATTGGCATTTTGGACAGTACATAGCTATCTGATTATAAGTTTTTCGTATTCCTTTAGCAAAAAATTATCAGTCATGCCTGCAATATAGTCTTTTACAGTTACATGCAGCTTGTCATTTTTGTTGCGAAATTTTTTAGGAAGTCTTTCCGGATGTTCCATGTAATGCGAAAACACTTTTTCAATCATCTTCTCGCCGCGCTTTGTGAGAATTAATATTTTTTTGTTTAGATAAAAATTCTTATACAAAAACTCTCTCATTTCTTTGATCATTTTTTTCATTGGATTGCCAAAGCAGGCGATTTGATTTCTCTGCCTGCGCACATCATCCACAGTCCCTATCTTATAAGCGGCTATGTTTTTGTTCGTCTGAGCGCAGAGGTCTCCTATCATCATCGAAATTATTGAACTTATCGTCCGTGAAATTAAAACATCTTTGTCCCTTATTTTTCCATATTTTTTTTTCGTCACATCCATAGCTGTTTTCCACAGACTTCTTTTATTCAATTGTCTTAATGAAATAAGTCCTGAACGCAGACCATCGTCAATGTCATGATTTGTGTACGCGATCTCATCGGCTATGTTTACGATTTGCGCCTCAAGGTTCGCGGATACCTCAAATTTTCTGTCAGCCTGATCCCATGATGTTTGGTGCTTTATAAGGCCGTCCAAAACTTCCAAGGTAAGATTTAGTCCTGCAAAATCAGGGTACGATTTTTCCAAAGATTCAACGATTCTTCTGCTCTGTTCGTTATGCTCAAAGTGGTCGCCGTATCGTTCCATGATCCTATCCAACGCGTCCTCTCCGGCGTGTCCGAAAGGGGAGTGCCCGAGATCATGAGCCAAGGCTATCGTTTCCGCCAAATCTTCATTTAGCCCAAGCCTTCTGGCCAGATCTCTGCTGATTTGTGCCACCTCCAGTGTATGCGTCAGCCGTGTCCTGTAGTGGTCACCGCTGTCAGCGCCAAAAACCTGTGTTTTATTATCCAGTCTGCGAAAAGCCTTGGAATGAATAATTCGCTCCTTATCTTTCTGAAAACACAGCCTGTTTCCATCATCTTTTTCTTTAAATCTTCTCTTCCCGCCCGCCAAACTCTTCACGGCGTAAGACGCAAGATTTTTCGCTTCTTTGAGAGCCAAACTATTCGAAGACAGAATCATACAAACAATTGAAAACAAGCCTCGAATATGATACAATAAAGCGATGTATAAAACAAAAATATGACTGGAAGTATACCTGCAAATATAGAATCTCCAAAGAATGATCAGGGCAAAAAAGGTCTTACCGAAAAAGCCCGCAATGTTTTTGAAAATGTTACTACGCCTCTTTACGGAAAATTCCGGGCCGATCCGGAATTTATTGCGATTGCAAACAAAGTCGCCGCCACTCCAAAAGACCAAATCGCAGCGGAGGATCTCGCCTCTCTAAATGAAAAAGTAAAAGCCTTTAAAGCTCAGGCCACGGTTCCTCAAAGCAGCTACTTGGACAAGATGATTGAAGGTGTCGCCTGATTGTGTTAGCTTTTA
>CAZHDA010000031.1:0-5612 GCA_964531125.1 uncultured Candidatus Peribacteria bacterium | reverse complement strand
ATCGCCGTTCGCGCTTTTTTGAAATATCTGACGAAAAACGACATCAAAACTCTCGCTCCGGAAAAAATCGAACTCGGCAAGATCCCCAAGCGCACAGTGGAATTTCTCACGCGCGAAGAGCTCGACCGGCTTTTTAAAGCGGTCGACCACACAAAAAAAAGCGGGCAGAGAGACATTGCCATCCTCGAAACACTCTACTCCACTGGTCTCCGCGTCAGCGAACTCGCGTCGCTGAATCGCAATCAGGTGGATCTAAAGCGTCGCGAATTCATGGTCCGTGGCAAGGGCTCAAAACCACGGCTTGTTTTCCTTTCTGAAAAAGCATCCGGCATCATAAAAAGTTATCTCAAAACCAGAAACGATAATTTTCAACCACTCTTTATAAACAGCCAAAAAACCACCGACATCGCAAACGATGAAGCTAAACGCCTCACGACTGTCAGCATCGAAAACATCGTCCGCAAATACGCGCTCAAAGCCGGCATCATAAAGAAAGTCACACCTCACACTTTGCGCCACAGCTACGCCACCGAGCTCCTCCTAAACGGCGCCGACATCCGCTCCGTGCAGGAACTTCTCGGCCACAGCTCCATCACCACAACCCAGATATACACTCATGTCACGGACAAAAAACTTCGTGAAATTCATGAGAAGTATCACAGATAAAAAAATCTGCTATAATGCCCTCATATGATAATCTTCGATTCCGTCACCAAAAAATTCGGCCACAAAAAAGCTCTCGACGATGTCTCTTTCGAAATTGATGGTGGCGAATTTGTCTCTATAGTTGGCCCTTCCGGAGCCGGCAAAAGCACGCTCATCCACGCCCTTATCGGTGCTTCCCGACTCGAGCATGGAAAAATCATCGTCGATCGTTTGGACATTTCCTCTCTTTCTCCGGCCGCGATTCAGGGCTATCGTCGCAATATTGGTATCGTTTTTCAGGATTATAAACTTCTCCCTCGTCGCACGATTTATGAAAATGTCGCATTTGCTCTCGAAGTTTGCGGATATCCCAAAAAACTTGTAAATGAACGCACAACCGCGGTTTTAAAACTCACCGGTCTCGAAGACAAACGAAACGATTTTCCGCACGAACTTTCCGGCGGCGAGCGCCAGCGAGCCGCAGTCGCCCGTGCCTTGGTCCACGACCCGGATCTGCTTATCGCCGATGAACCTACAGGAAATCTCGATCGCGAGAGCAGCATGGATTTGGCAAAACTTTTTCAAAAAATCAACAAAGCCGGAACAACTGTGATTTTAGCCACACACAACCACGAAGTGGTAAACACTATAAAAGAGCGCGTCATCACTTTGAAGGATGGGAAAATCACAAGTGACCGCAAAAACGCGACTTATGCCTAAAAAAATAGATTACAAAAAAAGCGGCGTGAACTACGATCTCTTGGATCCTTTTAAAACTGCAGCACAAAGGGCTGCAGCTAAAACAGATAAGAACATCTCTCATTTCAATTTCAAAACCGTTCCTCTCTCCAGAGGCGAGAGTTGTTTTTTGATTGAAACAAAAGAGGGCTATCTCGCTCATGTCGAAGAAGGCCTCGGCACAAAAAATCTCATCGCCGACGCGATGCAATCCGTCACAAAAAAATCTTATTACGACCGCATCGCTTATGACACTGTTTCCACCATCGTAAACGATTTGATCACCCTTGGTGCTTTGCCTGTTTCCATAGCCATGCACTTGGCCGCCGGTGAAAGCGACTGGTTCAAAGACAAGTCTCGCACGGACGATCTCGTCTCCGGTTGGACAAAGGCATGCAACGACTCTGATGCTGTTTGGTCCGGCGGAGAAACGCCAACTCTAAAAGGAATCATAGATCCAAAAACCGTCCTACTCGGCGGCTCGGCCATTGGAATCATTCAAAAAAAATCACAACTCATCAAAGGTGATATCAAAAACGGTGATGCCATAATCCTACTCGAAAGCTCCGGCATCCACACAAACGGCGCCACTCTTTGCCGCGAAATCGCCGCCAAACTTCCGCAAGGTTACAAGACGAAAACATCCGGTGGCCGCATGTTTGGAGAATCTCTCCTCGCGCCATCGATTATCTATGTTCCGGTCATCCGCGACTGCCTTAAAGCAAATATCAGACTTCATTATGCTGTCCATATCACGGGTCACGGCTGGCGCAAACTCATGCGCTTAAAACAGCCTTTTATTTATACTATTGAAAAACTCCTTCCGCCAAAACCAATCTTCGGATTCATTCAAAAGCATAGCGGCCTTTCCGAAAAAGAAATGTACGCCACCTTCAACATGGGTGCCGGTTTCGCCATCTTCGCCGCAAAAAAAGACGCCGCCCGCATCATAAACATCTGTCGCAAACACAAAATAAAAGCCATCAAAGCCGGCTTCGTCCAAAAGAAGGGAAGCCAGAAAAAAGTCATCATCAAGCCTCTCAATATCGAGTTTCCTGCTGATAGCCTGGCCGTCCGCTAGTAAACAGTTTCCAGATAGCACTTTTCGCAATATATTGTTTCTGTTTTTTTCGGATCATAAGTCGATTTCAAATCAACGCCGCATTTATCGCATTTTCTGTCCCAAAGTTGTCGCGGATTACGTATCTCCATTCGGTCTTTATGCCTTTGATCAGGGCATATCCTTGGCAGTGGAATTCCTATCGTTTTATAAAATTTTAATTCCTGTGGCATGATTTTATAGAATTTTGAAGATTTTTTACATCGAAGAATCTTTTCAGTTATATCTTCAGGCACATCATCTACATCGTCGGAAATCTCCACGACAGGTCCTTCATATGCAGAATCACCATCCTCTTCATGCCAGTTCCAACCCTTTTTCGTGACCTCTTCTTTTGTCAGCGGATAGTATTCCGAGGAGAGCGACTCGTTGTAGCAGTGAGGCGAGTATTTAATCGGGAAAAACAATCCCCATTCTCCGGTTTTCTTCATATGCTCAATAATTTTCGGTACCAATTTCTCATACTCCTCTTTAGTGTATTGTTTGTTGAAAATGCAGTATTGCTTTCTCTTCAGTCCGACACATCCAAATATATCTTTGGAATTAAAGACCTGTTCGCTATATAGGATATTTTGGCTATGGAAAGCATATATCGTAAAAGCCACATTATATGTTTCGATCGTTCCCATAACCTGATAATTTAATTCGGGTTTCACATACATGTTTGAGCAATCATAGACATCTTTTATCTCCACGCCGACCATTACATATTTGCAATCCTGGCTTCCGTTGATGTCATAGCATTCCAAGCAATTTTTGGAATTTTCAATGAAATCACCCGTGCAATTTTCGGAATTTATGATGTTCGCATATTTTCGGATTCGTTCCATCTTTAATTTTTTCAAAACTTCTTTTGCCTTTTCAAAATTCAAATACGATCCCTTCAATAATTCCAATCGACTTTTGTATTCTTCTTTATCCAATTTCTGATTCATAAAATAATATTCCTTGTGCGATAAATTCGTGCAAAGAATGCAATTCCTGCAACCCGTAAGATTTTCGGAAAACCAGCAGTCCGAGCAATTACTGCTGTATGAAAGATGAACGCAGTTATAGCTTTTATAAACGCTAAAGCACTCATAACAGTATTCACTGTCGTAGAGGTAACTGCAGTCCACTGAGGACCTGCAGCTTTGCAAAAGTTTCCCGTAATAGCAGTCTTCACAATATTCGGATGAATTTATAAGGTGGCAGTTTTTGCAGTATCCGGTTCCCGTCGTGAAAGGACTGTTTTCATTTGAAACCTGCATTAGAGGCAAACGTGGAACATCTTTGCTGAGCTCCGCAAACTGCTCGAAAAACGGTCGTGAAAAATCAAAATCTCTTCCATATTCAAGCGGATCCCATTTGTCACTATTCCATTCGTCTTGAGTATATATTTTATATGGTTTCCCCAGCGGAGCTTTCTCAGGATAAAGACTTATCAATTGCTTGCCGGAAAAATCAGATTTTCGGTGATACAGATATTGTTCGTTTCGGTGCGCGGTCCTATTTTGAGATCTACACTCCGGACACATTACAGGTTCCGGGAGGTAAACAATCTCGTCTCCATATCTGAAATTAATTTTCTTTAAAAAATCTTTTTCATCTTTGCCGATTTCAAACGATGTCAGACATTCTAAGCATTTAGGCATATAGTTTGGTTAGCTTTCATCCTATATGTGATTTGTAGAAAAGACTATACAAAGCGTATTGTTTGCTAGCGCTAAGTCCACTGTTTTGGCTTGCATTAAGTAAGAAACTACCTTATTCTTTCTGTAGAAAATTTTCTACAAATATCCCATGTTGACTATCGATTTAACTGATTTTGGCCTTTCGGGTCCGGAAGCAAAAGTCTATATGTCTCTCTTGGAACTCGGTGGTGGCTATGTCAGTACGATTGCCAAAAAGGCAAACTTCAACCGTGTCGCCTGCTATCACACTCTCGGGAAGCTTCTTGAAAGAGGGCTTATTAACAGCGTCAATAAAAACGGAGTTAAATATTTCACTATTGAAAATCCAAAAACGCTTGTTGCAAAGCAGCAGGAACTATTGAAAAAAGCCGAGAAACTTCTTCCAGCCCTGCTTTCACTTCAAAGTAAGTCAGCATACAAACCGCAAATTCAGTATTACGAGGGTCGCGACGGTATAAAGAAAATCTTTGAGGACATGCTTGAAACAAGGGATGAAATTCTCGGTTACACAAATCTCGCCAATCTTCCTAAAACACTTACCGAAGATTATCTTCGTGATTATGCCGCGAGAAAAATGAAGCTCCGGATCAAAACCCGCATGTTATCGCCGACTTCAAAAAGCGCCCTCGCCTATTTAAAAAAATACTATCCAAAAGATTTTGACCATGATCTTGTTGAAATTCTTTTTATAAATCCAAAACAGTTCATGTTTGAATACGAAATAAATATCTACGATGACAAAGTTGCCATCATCTCGCTCAACACTGATGAAATCATCGGACTCATCATCCAAAGTGCCATTTATGCCAAAACCGAGCGGGCGATTTTCAGCCTTGCGTGGCTTGGTGCTACCAGTTTCGTTGCCAAATAAACTCTTAAGAAAAATTTTAAGAAAATTTAAGAAGTGTCTGCTATACCTGTGGCATGAACGCTTTTTATTTCAACATTATTGATCCGGTTTACCCGAATAAACTAAAAGAAATCTATAATCCGCCGCGCCGCCTTTTTTATCGCGGACAGCTTGATGTTTTATCCAAAACCGCCATCAGTATTGTAGGCACGCGCCAGTATTCTGAATACGGAGAGGAGATTACAAATCAGATTGTCGCCGATTTTCGCGGTCTTGATGTTGTAATAGTATCCGGTCTTGCAAAGGGTATAGACACTATCGCGCACAAAGCAGCTTTGGCAAATGATCTGCCGACCATCGCCGTGCTCGGCAGCGGTATAAACAACATCTATCCTCCGGAAAACCTTGCACTCGCATCGGAAATCGAAAAATCCGGACTGATTCTTTCCGAATATGCAGACACAATTCCTCCGGCAAGTTTTCATTTCCCGCAACGCAATCGTATCGTCAGCGGGCTTTCAATAGCCACCATCGTCATAGAGGCAAAAGAAAAATCCGGCGCCTTCATCACGGCAAAACTGGCACT
>CAZHDA010000030.1:0-11253 GCA_964531125.1 uncultured Candidatus Peribacteria bacterium | reverse complement strand
GATGATTTGTATGCGGCGGGTGGGAATGTGGTGATCGAAAATGATGTGAGCGGCGATGTGTATGTTGCGGGAGGATCGATCATGATAAAGGGAAATGTGAGTGGAGATCTGGTGGTTGTCGGAGGGCAGGTGCAACTGCTGGGAAATGTGTCGGATGATGTGCGCGTTGCCGGAGGAAATTTAAGCGTAAGTGGAATTATCGGCGATGACTTGTTGGTTTTTGGTGGACAGGTTGCGGTGAACGAAAGCGCTGAAGTAAAAGGCGATTTGATCATGGGAGCCGGATATATTTCTTTGGACGGAAAAGTTTTGGGTAATGTGAGTGGTGGAGCAGGAGCGTTTTTATTTGGTGGAAATGTGGCAGGAGACATGACTGTAACCATAGAAGACAGATTTGATGTAAGAGGCACGGCAAAGATAGGTGGAGACTTAAATTATTCCTCGGTTTTGGAAAGCAAAATTCCGGATGGGGTCGTAGCCGGCAAAATTGATTTCAATAAATTTGAAAGCAAAGTTTCCACAAAAGAAGTTACAACGGCATACTACACTTTCAAGCTGATCAGCTATTTCGCGATTTTGTTGATCGCGCTGCTTGCGATTATTTTCATGCCAAACGCGACGGCGCATATAGCCAAAACGACGAGAGAAAACGTGTGGAAAGCTTGCTGGGTTGGCTTGGTGACATTGATCGTAGGATTCGTTGGAAGCTTGATTCTGCTGCCTACTTTGGTTGGCGCGCCTGTTGCAATAATCGCTTTGGTCTCCCTTTTTATCGTGATGTATCTGGCGAAAATTTATGTGGCTTTCTGGCTGGCAGGATATATGCTGGATCACTTGCCAAGAAAAAAATATTTCAAAGTTGAACTATTTTTTGCAACCGCGCTTGGACTACTCGCCTACTATCTCGTCGGGATGATTCCTTTCGTCGGATGGCTGGCTAATTTAGTACTGTTTTTAATTGGAGTGGGAAGCCTTGTGCTGACTGAAAAAGAATACTATCTGTATCTGCGCAGAAAAAAAGTTCTTTAAAGTGATTGGAGAAATTTTTTGGCTTCCGTTTTGGTTTTGATTTCACCTGAAAGTTGCTTGTCGCGAATTTGTTTCAGAATTTCACCGACGCGCTGACCCGGTTTTAGTTTCAGAATTTTCATAACATCTTCACCGGAAATGAGTTGCTTCGGCATGAGTTTTAGCTTGGCAATTTCGGATTTATAAAGTTTTTTTAGCTGATTGTATTGATCAAAATTTTGTGGGAGCGTACCGGCCGTGTCGGCGCGAATGAGCTCGAGGAGGTCTTCAAAACCGGCTTCCAGAAACCAGTGGCGGCGGCGGGAATCCGGCATTTCAAAAAGAGGACCTACAATCATGTGATGCGAAATCAGCCAGCAGATTTGAGTGATGGTTTTGTTTGAAAATTTCAGACGCGTGAGAATTTTTTTAGCAAGATCGGCACCGACTTCGGCGTGGTGATTGTATCTGATGCGTTCCGAATCGATTTGGAAAGTTTCAAATTTGCCAATGTCGTGGAGAAAAACGGCCCACTTGAGAGCAAGTGTGGGATTTGCAGTTGAATCTTCTGTTAGGCTGTCCAAAGCCATTTTTGAATGATCCCAAACATCATTTTCTTTGTGAAACTGACGAGGCTGTGCGAGACCTTTTAGACGGCAAAGCTCCGGAATGATCAATTCCAAGGCACCAATTTCGAAAAGTTCCTCAAAAGATTGGGAAGGATGAGTACGATCCATGATCATTTTGTTTAACTCATCCGCAATGCGTTCCGGTGAAATATTCTTTATCAGATGAACATTCTTTTTTATGGCAGCATAAGTGTCCGGATGATATTGAAAATCATAAACATTTTTAAAACGAACTGCGCGGAGAATGCGAAGATGATCTTCCTTTATGCGAGCTTCAGGATCGCCAATAAAACGCACGAGTTTGTCACGCATGTCTTTTTGGCCACCGACATAGTCGATCACCTTGTCCGTGGTTGGATCGTAAAACATAGCATTGATGGTGAAGTCGCGGCGGAGGGCATCCTCTTTTGCTGTTGTAAACTCAATAGCGTCCGGACGACGACCATCGGAGTAGCCGGCGTCCGAGCGAAAAGTGGCGATTTCAAAATGATGGCCGTTTTGGATGGCGAGAATGACACCGAATTTTTTACCGATGGGAATGGTGTGTTCGAGAAGATCTTCGATTTCGTCAGGCTTTGCCGAGGTGACGATGTCAAAATCTTTCGGTTTTATTCCCAAAAGCATGTCGCGCACGCAACCACCAGCCCAGTAAGCTTCGTGGCCGGCGCTTCTAAGAGTCTCGATAATTTGGAGTGAGGTGGACTGCATTCGGACTTATTGTAGCAGTTTTTTGAGAAGTCGACTAAAATGGGCCCATGAAAATCCTGGCTATTGAAACATCTTGCGATGAGACGGCGGCGGCGATCGTGGAGGACGGGCGGAGAGTACTGGCGAATGTGATCGCGTCACAGATTGATTTGCATGCCAAAACCGGCGGAGTTGTGCCGGAAGTTGCCGCGCGGGAACATGTGCTGAAAATGCTGCCTGTGATTGATGAGGCGTTTGAAAAAAGTGGCTGTGATTGGGGCGAAATCGATGCGGTTGCCGTGACTCAGGGGCCCGGACTCATAAGCTCTCTGATAATCGGGACCGAGACTGCAAATGCGATTTCCTTTGTGAAACAAAAAAAACTGATTCCGGTGAACCATGTCATCGGGCATATTTATTCGAATTGGCTTGAGATAGAAGACGAAATTGAGTTTCCTGTTTTGATTCTGACGGTTTCCGGCGGGCACAATGAGCTGATTTTGATGCGCGGACATTATGATTTTGAAGTTCTTGGCGAGACGCGCGATGACGCGGCGGGCGAGGCTTTTGATAAAGTGGCGCGCATAATCGGGCTTGGATATCCCGGAGGTCCTGCGATTTCGAAAGCGGCTTTGGATGGAGACAGCTCGGCGTTTGATTTACCAAGGGCTATGCTTGAAAAAAACAGTTTGGATTTCAGTTTTTCGGGACTTAAAACCGCTGTTTTGAATGAGGTAAAAAAGAGGAAGAAAATTGACGAGAAATTCACAAAAGACATGTCGGCGAGTTTTCAGGAAGCAGTCATTGATGTTTTTGTGGAAAAAGTTTTGAGAGCTTTGGTAAAATTTCCAAATGTGAAAGAATTGCATATCGCTGGAGGAGTTTCTGCAAATGTGAGACTGAGAGAGAGGTTGAATGATGCGTTGAATGGAAAAGTAAAGTTTCGGCATCCGAAGTCCTTTTCGTTTTGTACCGACAACGCGGCTATGATTGGTGCGGCGGCGTATTATATGTGGAAGAAGAAGGGGCGGTTTGAGGCGGAGACAAATGTGATTCCAACGGCGTCGTTTGAAATAGGTTAGTGCGTACCAGTTTGTGCAAATCGAATTCTGACAATTGCCTCATAACAGATTTTATAGCCCCCGTTCTGTTTTTTGCGTGAATGAATTCTTTCGTCAACACGCCTATCATTCCGTTCAGATGATTCAAGAGACCGCCGTAAACCTTTAGAAAATCATCAACCTTCAGGTTGTCCGCAATTTGCTTGTCCAAAAGAAATTTTCTAACTTCCTTAAGTTGCACATTAAGTTCTCCCCTATTCACGGTAACAATATCACGACCTGGCGGGAAAAATTTGTGACGGATTCCGGACAATCGTCGCTGACTTTCAATTATTTTTGCCATTGAAAAAATCCTGACAAAACTTTGACTGGCGATACGACGCGAGTCCATGTCGTCGCCGTTGCTTTTCAAAATAGAAATTATTCTTTCGCTCTCCTCTATAATCTTTCTACCAATGGATAAGAACGGCTCAAATTCAAATCTCTCGCAATCCTCTTCCAGTTTCAACAGATTGCAAATGATTTTATTTTTCTCCTGATCATTCAATTGTTTTTCCGGATGGATTATTTTTATTCTGTCACCATATTTGCTGACCGTTTCCGAAAACGATTCCAAATAAGCGGTGTCACGACCTATTCTGTCCCAAATTTGACTCTGGTCATGGGAAAGATTGTTTCGTATATGCCTGATCTCCACTTTTCTTCCGGCAATAAAATCGAGAATCGGCGCAAAAATAGCCAGTCTTGATCCCGGATTTAGCCTTCCCTTTGAATCCTCGAAATCATTACATCTTTGGAGACGGCGTTTTATCTCAACCTTGTATTCGTTTCGAACGAATTCAAGAGAATCAACGAACTCCGCGATTTTTCTTGTGATTTCCTTCAATCCACCACTCTCTTTTATTTCCGGCCACTTTTTCAGGATATCCTGCGTTGTGGATTTCAAAAAAACCGCTATTTTTGTCAGAGCTTCCGTTTCGTTTTGGTATCCTTCGTGAATGTGATCGATTCTACGATATGCTCCAAAAAGATCCGTCAAAAAAATCGTTTTGCAGTTTGAATCATTTTGAGTTCCCAAAACCATACCTTCGTTTGGATTTTCACCGTTTATTCTAAACAATCTAAACGCGTGTTTCGGTTTTCCGCCGTTGCGACTTCCGTCGTTCAATAGAGAGATCGGCTCCAAATTATCGGAAAAAACTTTTTTAATATATGGTATTGCCTGCGCTCTGAATTCCACCGCCGCTGCTTTGCCGGTGCCGCTTTCCGGAATAAATTGAAAAAGTCCAAGATTGTGGAGCATGGTGTCGGTTAATTTTTCCGGAGAAATCACCACGTCTTCAATTTTAGGATTTTGCTGGTAATCCGGAAGATCGCTCAAAAGCTCCTGAAGCAATTTGGCTATGGTTCTTTGTGAACGATTAAAATCCGTCCTGGATTCGACCTGATTTCCTGAGAAATTCGGATTGCTCCTGATTTGTGAAATTTTGGCGTTCAGTGTCGCATAAATAGTTTCAATTTCCCGTTTTATCTTTCTGTAATCAGGCTCATGGGTTGTTGGACTAAAACATCTCTCGTAAGCTGCCATGACTTGATCTTCAATATATTTCCTGAACTCTGGGATTTTATTGGCATTTACAAGCTGTAAATACGCATTAAATGGAGCCGGATCGTAATTTATCTCAATTGGTCTGTTTTTTGTCATATAAGTATGTAGGATGAGTATTAAACAATAAAACATCGTTCCGCGTCAACTGGTTGTAGTCTTGAAAAAATCTAAGAATGTAGTAAAGTGACAATTACTATTTAACGCCAAAAATGGACGAAAAACCGAAAAAACATGAGCAATTTCAGACCCCGAAGGGAGTGCATGATATTTTGCCGGAGGATCACGAGTATCACACTTATATTAAAAAAGTGGTGAGACATCGGGCGAGGCAGGCTGGTTTTAGACGCATAACGACGCCGATGTTTGAGTTTACCGAAGTCTTCAAACGCAGTATCGGCGACACTTCGGATATCGTGACAAAGGAAATGTATACTTTTCAGGACCGCAAAGGCCGCAGCCTGACGCTGAAACCGGAAGGCACTGCCGGCGTGGTAAGGGCTTATATTGAAAATAATATGAATCAGTGGCCGCAACCTGTGATGCTCTACTATTACGAGCCGCATTTTAGATATGATCGGCCACAAAAGGGCAGATATCGTCAATTTTGGCAATTTGGTTTTGAGATTTTGGGAGAAAGTGATCCTGCTCTGGACGCTCAATTGATTCAGATGGCTTTTAAAATTTGTCAGGATTTGGGAGTGGACAAGCTGATCAGTTTGCAGATAAACACGATCGGAACCCCTGAGGCACGAAAAAAATATATGCAGGTTTTACAGGATTTTTATGTCGGAAAGGAGAGGTCTCTCTGTGAAGAATGCAAGATTCGGCTGAAGAAAAATCCGATGAGACTGCTCGATTGCAAAGAGGAAGATTGCCAGATTTTAGCGGGACTGGCGCCTGTCATGAGAGATTATCTGGATAAAGAATCCGTAGAATTTCACGAAGAAATGAAAGGATATCTGGATGAAATTGGCATTCAATATACCGAAAATCCAAAACTTGTCCGCGGTTTGGATTATTACGCGAAGACTGTTTTTGAATTTTGGGACAAGACGGAAGGCGCGCAAAACGCAATCGGTGGAGGCGGAAGATATGACGGACTTATGGAATTGATGGGAGGACAACCTACGCCGGCGGTAGGTTTCGCGGCCGGAGTGGAAAGAATTATGGCAAATATGAAACGGGAGAAAATCCGTGTACCGACAAAAGATGATTTGCATGTTTTTGTGGCCCAGCTGGGAAAAGAGGCAAAGAGGAAATGTCTGCCTTTGATTGAGCAAATGCGTGAATCCGGACTGAAAACGATGGGCGCGATGGGTAAGGGCGCCATCAATGTGCAATTAAAATTGGCGGATAAATTTAAGGCGCCGTTTGCAGTGATCATCGGGATCACCGAAGTGCGCGAAAATGTCGCCATTATCAGAGACATGAAAAAAGGCGTGCAGGAGAAAGTCGCTTTTGAAGATGTAATTGACCGATTGATTGAACTGATCGGAAAAAAGAACCTGGATAAATATTCACCGGGTGAGTTACTGTACTCATAGTTTCCCATTCCTATGAAAAAATTGTTGGGTCTGATGATGTGTTTGTTTTTTTTAATTAGCGGCTCGGCTTTCGCCTTCGCCGTGTTTCCCGATGTCCCAGAGGATTATCCAAATTTTGAGGCTATCGAGTTTTTGAAAGCTCAGGGAATCATAAACGGATATGATGATGGAAAATTTGGACCTGAAGATTCCATAAACAGAGCTCAGGCGATAAAGATAATAGACGGAGCTTTTGGTGTAGCGGTTGAAGCGGAATATGAAGTGCTCTTCCCTGATGTGACGAAGGATCAGTGGTTTTTTCCCTATGTGATGGCCGGACAAAAGGGAGGGCTGGTAAATGGTTATCCTGACGGGAAATTCAGACCTGAAAAAGAACTGACTCTGGCTGAAAGTTTGAAGATAATAATGCTTGCGGCAAAGGTAAGTCTACCGAAGGAAGTGACAAGCATTGTTTTTTCGGATGTCCCTCAGAATGAGTGGTATGCGAAATATGCTTTGTATGCGAGAGAAAACAATATTCTGAGTCCTGATCAGTTTGGGAAAGTCTATCCCGACGCGCCGGTTTCGAGGGCTGATTTTTCCGAAATTATTTATAGAACGATGAAAGTAAAGGAAAGCGGAGAAGCTTATCCGTTGAACAAAACATGGAAGCAATATGAAAGCACGAGACTTCCATTCCAAATAAAATATGATGATAAAAACTGGCTAATCGTTGAAAATAAAAATGAAACCGTTTTTTACAAACCGGATGTAGAAGCGCATCAGTCGTCACCGTGGAAAATATATCCAAATTCCGCCGCTGTCATCGTAAGTCTGGATAAAAATCTGGATGGACTTTCGAGTTTCGATTATTTCAAAAATATCAAAGCGACATTCGCCGGAGCTTCATATACAGATTTCACATGGGACGGATTTAAAGCGATGGAAGTGCTCTACCCTCTCAGCAGGACGGCGGATTGGTATATATATTTAAATGATGGAACTGTGCTGAATGTTTACACCTCATATGGAGACGGGGTTCAGGGATTTTATCTTCCGAAGGTTATTCAAAACATGTTGAACAGTCTGAAATATCACGAAGTTTCCGTGGACATACAATATGCCGAATTGTTGAGCACTATATTTAGCAATATCCTTATCGAGGGCAAAGGAATGGACATGATAAATTTGCTTCCGGACAAAACAGTGATTGAAACAGATGCAATTGGTGTTGGCACCGGACCGGTAGATTACTATTATTCAGCAGAGCTGAATTATACATTCAAGTATGAAAGGGCCTCTGATGTTATTTTGGACAAACGCGAAGGAAAAACAAGCTCATTCTAAATAAATCCTATGAAACATCGAAAATACATTTCAATCGTAACTGCGGCGCTGATTGTGACGGCGGCGGTAGTAAGCTGGTTTGTTTATTCGGTAACTCAAAGACCTTTGAATGATCCGTATTTCTTCTTTGAAACACCGCGTTCCGCACCTACCATCAGTGAGCCTATCACTCCTCCGCCCGAAGATTAATCTTCAAAGCGATAAACACTCGGAGCGGCCTTTGGCTCCTTTTCCGCTGTCGGGATTTTTGGCTTGAAGGTTTTTGAAGGTTTTTCGACTTTTGATTTAGGTTTTGATGTAGGTGTGGGAGTTGGAGTTGGTATTGGAGTGACCTGTGCCATTATCTCGGTAGCTTTTTCCGCTTCCTCCGCGCGATGCATGAGCTCAGGAACATCTATGATTTCCTTTATTTCCTTCTCGTCCACCATGCCAAGTCGCTCGGTTTGAAAATCGCGGACGCTGGAAATGACCGCATATTCTGCATCACGAAGAGACATATCCTTAACAGTAAAACCTGCCGCACGGACATGCCCTCCACCTCCAAAGCTTTCAGCAATACGGGAAGCATCGATATTGTCTGAGGTTGTGCGCACACTTATTGAGACTATTGAATCTTTTTTTTCTTTTATGAGTAATACTATTTCCGCACCCGGAGCGTTTGTCATGAGCTCGTCTATGATATCCCCGGTCTGATCTTCGGTGGAACCTGTATCCAGAAAATCCTGCTGACTAACCACCGACCATACAAGACGGAATTTTTCATCGACCTGAATTTTCGAAAGGACGCGACCCCAGAGTTTGAGCTGGCTCAATTGTTTGGTCTTGTAAATGTGTTGGATGATCTCCTGCTGGCGCGCACCGTAAGCTATGAGCTGGGCGGCACGGGCAAACGCCTTCGGCGTTGTATTTGCGTTTTGAAAACTGCCTGTGTCGGTGATGATGCCGGTAAGCAGCAGGGTCGCTATGTCTTCATCTATCAAATCCATACTTTCCTCTTTTGCCAAAGTTTCAAAAAGCGGCAGAAGGAGCTCTGTCGTAGAGGAAGCCATAATATCGACATAGTTCACCTTGCCGAAATGCGCATTTGAAATGTGATGATCGATATTTACTACAGGAACCTGATGAAAAATTTCCACATTTTGTTCATAAAAATCGCGGAGCTGTTTCAGCTCGGCCGTGTCGACCGTGACGATAAGATCGTAATCGATTTCCCCTTCGGTAAAATGAATGTCGCTTTCGGAGATGCGTCCATTTTTCGGAGTGATTACGAAATTTACTTTGCCGTTTTCGCGAACTGTTTTTATATCGGCGATCTCAACATTTTTGGAATCGATGCTGATGATAAAATCACTTCCTGAAAGAATTTTATTTTCGATGGCCTTTATCTTCGGGAGAAATTGGAGCAGTTCCGGAATGGAGTCGTTGCAGACGATAACGGCTTGTTTGCCGAGTTTTTTGAGCACCATATAAAGAGCGATAGCGCTGCCGACCGAGTCGCCGTCCGGAGGAGAGGAAGGCAGAATCAGAATTTTGTTACTCCTTTTCAGAAGTTCAACAACTTGTTTTTCTGCGGAATTATTCATTTTTAAATTTTCCTTATCTTTGTATTATACAATAATTTTGAAGATGCGTCAAGGATGTGATCTCCGATATGTAAAAAGGAGTGAAGTATAAATCTTTTAGTTGGAAGTTGCCAGAAAAAAATTATTCGGCAGGACGGAAGTCGAGGGCGCGGAGCTGGAGATAGGCACGACCATTCCAAATATTGCGCTCGAAAGAGAAGGCGAGATCGATGTTTTTTTGAGAGCGGAGCGTGGACACATGGCTGCCCAAATGAAAACCGATCGCTCGCAGACTGTTGCCCTTTGAAGGAATGGAAAAGCGGAGATGCTCGCCTTTTTGGCCTACCTGATCAATAAACATCGGCGTGACATTTTTCAGCAAAAAAACCGGACGACGGTTGCCAACGCCAAAAGGGCTTAAACCATCCAGTTCTTCCAAAAGTCCAAAACCGAGCTCGTCCTGGGTGATATCACAATCTATTTCGAGAATTGGACGAAGATCGATGTTTTCAAGTTTTTTTGTGGCAAATTCGGAAACGGCTTTTTTGAATTCAGCATAATTTTCTTTTTTTATATTGAAACCCGCAGCCTGCGCGTGACCACCAAAAGTGATGAGATGATGAGATAATTCAGCGAGAGCCTCGGTCATATGAAAAGCTTCGGGACTGCGGGCTGAAGCCACGAGCGTATCCCCCAAATCCTGCAAAATAATAGCAGGACGCGCGTAGCGTTCGACCAGGCGACCAGCGATAAGCCCCAGCACGCCGACATGCCAATCCGGACTTTCGGCAATCAAAATGTAAGGGAGAGATTGATCAGCAAAAATTTTTTCGGCTTCAGTCAAGGCACCATAAGTCATGTCCTGACGGGCACCATTTAATTCTTCGAGTTCGTGAGTGAGCTTTAAAATCGTGGCTTCATCCTCCTCGAGAAGCAGTGAAAGCGCGCTATGGGCGTGGCCTATACGGCCTGCCGCATTTATGCGTGGCGCGAGTTTGAAACCGATGTCATAGGCGTCCACTACTTTTTCCGGGCTGATACCGGCACTTTTTATGATCTGTCGGAGACCCGGCCATTTCGTATCTGATAAAGCAGTGAGTCCGCGTTTTACGATCAGGCGGTTTTCACCGATAAGCGGACCAAGGTCGGCTACGACTCCGAGTGCTGCCAGATCTATCAATTCCGAGGAAAATTTTTCATCGTTTAAAATGGCTTGAGCAAGCTTGAAAGCAACAGCCGAGCCTGTGAGCTCGGCAAACGGATATCCGGAATCTTTTTCCTTTGGATGGAGAATGGCGTGTGCATCGGTAGGGAAAATTTCGGGAATCGCGTGATGGTCTGTAATGATAGTGTCGAGACCGAGGGCTTTTGCTTTTTTTATTTGAGAGGCGCAGGAAATACCGCAATCCACAGTGATCAGAAGTTTGACACCCGCGGCATGAAACTGGTCGATAAATTTTTCGGAAAGTCCGTAGCCGTCATGGACACGATCGGGAAGTTGGTATGAAACATTTGCGCCAAGGCGACGAAGAGCCTGCATGAGTAGCGCTGTTCCGCTGATTCCGTCCACATCGTAGTCGCCAAAAACGAGAATGGATTCATTTGCGGAAATGGCCTGATTGATACGCGAAACAGCCTTTTCCATATCGCGAAATAAGAAAGGATCGTGGAGTTCAAGCGTGTCATTCAGCCCGCGATGGGCGCGGGTTTCGATAATTTTTTGCAAGGCGGGAGTGTCCGTGGAATCATTCAGGATGACCCATTTCTTTCCGAGAACCGACATGTGCGTAATTTATTAATGTGAGAGTTGCCACGCGGCCGCCGTGA
>CAZHDA010000029.1:7508-11844 GCA_964531125.1 uncultured Candidatus Peribacteria bacterium | reverse complement strand
ACAATCAATCCCTACAAAAAGATAATCCAATCAAAGACTTATCGGAAAGTGGCTAAAGAGACGGGGCTTTCGACTGCGACGGTAACGCGTGTGGCCGCATGGCTGAACGATGGAGAGGGTGGGTATAAACTTATGCTTGGGAGGATTGCTAAAGCTCATCATGCTCATTAGGGCATGATTTTCCTTGTTGGAAGATTTGCCCTTGGAAGACGAGGGCTTTTTTATTTACTAAAAAAATTTATGATTAATGTTCTGGCAAAAGACATCAAGATAGCGGTTCAGAAAAAGGGCCGGCTTCGAGAAGCTACGATGGAATATCTAGCTTCGCTTGGATTTGAATTTGATCCAGAGGATTCATTTATGATTTCAAGTTGTAATAAAACGGATGTAAGCGTCGTGTCCTTGCGCGATGATGATATTCCTCAATATGTCGGGGCTGGTGTGGCTGATTTTGGAATTGTTGGTGAAAATGTTTTTTATGAAACGCCAAGTTCTTCAAGGTTGATAAAAAAACTTGGATTTGCGAAATGTTCTCTAATGATTGCCGTAAAGGAGGATTCGGGAATCGAGGATGTTTATGATCTGCAGGATAAGAGAATAGTGACCTCATATCCAAATTTGCTTACGGCGTACCTGAACAAGGCAGGAGTGAAGGCAAAAGTTGTATATGTACAAGGGTCTGCTGAGGTTGCTCCAACGCTTGGTTTTGCTGATGCGGTTTGTGATTTGGTCCAGAGTGGCAAAACTTTGCGCGAAAACAATCTCAAGGCAATTTTGAAGGTTATGGATTCGGAAGCGATTTTAATTGAAAGTCCTGTTCTAAAGAAATTTGAAATTAATCCGTTTAATTTATGAAAATACTTGATTATAAAAAATTAGGATTTGGCGAAGTGATGCGTTTGGTTGAATGTGCAAGAAGTCGACCAGTGGATGTTAGAGATAGAGTTTATGAGATTATACAAAAAGTGAAAAAAGATGGTGATAGCGCATTGTTTGAACTTGCACGGAAATTTGATAGAGTTGATTTGAGAACTCTGGAAGTGAGTAGCTCGGAAATTTCGGCGGCTAAAAAAAAGGTTTCCAAGGCCGACATGATGGCTATAAAATTTGCCTTGAGGAATATTGAAAAATTTCACAGGGCTTGTTTGGTGAAAAAACAGCCGGTTACGGAAACGATGGCTGGGGTTAAGGTTTGGCGTGAATTTCGGCCAATTCAAAAAGTGGGGCTGTATATCCCAGGAGGTTTGGCGGCTTATCCTTCAACTGTTTTGATGTTGGCCGGTCCGGCGAGGCTGGCTGGTTGTGAGGAAGTGATTATCTGTACGCCGTGCAATTCTTTTGGTGTTTGCAATCCATATGTTTTGATGGCGGCAGATTTGTGTGGTGTGAAAAAAATTTTTAAAGTCGGAGGTGCACAGGCTATAGCTGCCATGACTTTTGGAACAGAGTCTATTCCCAAGGTTTACAAAATTTTTGGGCCTGGAAATCAGTATGTGAGTACTGCCAAGGCTTTATTGCAATCTGATGTGGCGATTGATATGCCGGCTGGTCCTTCGGAATTGATGGTGGTTGCCGACCAGAGTTCCGATGCTTCGTGGATAGCTGCAGACATGCTGTCACAGCTTGAACATGGAGCTGATTCACAAAGTATTTTGGTAACTTTTTCGAAGAAATTTGCTGAAAATGTTGTGAGCGAAATGCTAAAACAGGCGATGAAACTTAGTCGAAAGGAACTTATTGATCAATCATTTCAAAAAAGTTATGTCATTGTCGTTGATACGATTGTCCAGGCGGTTTCGTTGATTGATGCTTATGCTCCGGAACATTTGGAAATCGTGACAAAGAATCCGGCGGAAATTTTGGGAAAAGTTGGGAATTTTGGATCGGCGTTTCTGGGGAAATATTCTTGTGAGCCACTTGGGGATTATGCTACCGGTAGCAATCACACTTTGCCTACATCCGGTTACGCAAAAATGTTTCCTCCTTTGTCGATAGAATCTTTTGGAAAAATGGTCCAGATTCAATCTGTTTCGAAAAGTGGATTTGATCGCTTGGCAAAGGCGGTTTGTCGTTTCGCAGATATGGAAAAGCTTGATGCGCACAAAAATTCCGTAACCATTAGACGATGATAGAAAGTTTGGTGAAAAAATCATTGAGAAAGTTTGTCCCATATGTGTCAGCAAGGAGTTTGTATAAGAAAGGTGTGTTTCTAGATGCGAATGAGAATCCTTTTGATACTGGGTTGAATCGTTATCCCGATCCTGCATATATTGTGCTTAGAAAAGCTTTGGCTGGCTATGTTGGGGTTAATTTTGAAAATATTTTTGTTGGGTCCGGATCCGACGAAATACTGTCTCTTATTGGAAGATTGTTGCTTGATGAAAAATCAATTGCTATCGGTTGTAGTCCGACCTATGGAATGTATAAGGTTGTGACGGAGGCGTGTGGAGCCAAATTTGTAGATGTTCCTTTAAAAAAATCTGATTTCCAGATTGATAGAGGTGCTTTATATCGTGAAATGAATGTTAATGTGAAAATTATTTTTCTTTGTTCTCCAAATAACCCGACTGGGAATTTGATTCAAAAAGAGACGATTTTGGATATTCTTGATGGATGTCAGAGCCTGGTTGTCGTGGACGAGGCGTATCTCGAATTTTCTTCAGCCAAGTCTTTGGCCGGTTATGTTAAAAAGTATCCGAATCTTGTTGTTTTAAGAACTTTTTCAAAGGCTTGGGGTTTGGCTGGAGCAAGGGTTGGATACTGTATTGCGAATGGAAAATTGGTTGATTATTTGAATAAATTGAAACTTCCTTATAATTTGAATGTGCTCTCGGAAAGAGTAGCATTGAGTGCTTTGAAAAATATTTCCTTGATGAAGTGTGAGGTTGGAAAAATCATTGAAGAACGTGAAAAAATGAGAGCGGCTCTTGAGGTTCTTGGACTTAAAGTGGCACCTTCCGACAGCAATTTTTTATTTATTCGATTTAAAGGTGCCGAACAATTGGTCAAGAAAATTGCAGAAAGATTTCGTATTATAATTCGTGCATTTCCAGATGGTTTTCGGATTTCAATAGGCTTGCCTGAGGAAAATTTTGCTTTAATTAATACTTTAAAAAGACTCATATGAAGATAGCATTTTTGGACAGAGATGGAGTTTTGATATATGAACCACAGGACACTTTCAGGGTGGATTCCGTTTCTTTATTGAAAATACTTCCTGGTGTTGTCGACGGTTTAAAACGCTTGATTGACGAAGGGTATCAGCTTGTGATGGTTAGCAACCAGGATGGAATCGGGAAAAATGGTTTTTCGAAAAAAGGATTTTGGGATGCTCAAAATTTGTTGATGAAGCGGCTTAATGAACAGGGGATTGAATTTAGCCATGTTTTTATTTGTCCTCACGGAAGTCAGGATAAATGTTCTTGTAGAAAGCCAAAAACAGGGTTGGTAAAAAAATTGTTTATGGGCAAGAAGCCTCTGTTTGATTTGCGAAGATCTTTTATGCTTGGTGATCGAAAAACCGATCTTGAATTTGCGGAAAATTTGGGGATTCGCGGATTTTTAAAAACGACAAATGAGTCTTTTTCGAGGATTGCGTCTCTGGAAAGAGCAACAAACGAAACCGATGTCTTTGCCCAAGTGAATCTGGATGGGCGTGGTGAATACAAAATCGACACCGGTATTGGTTTTTTTGATCACATGCTTGAGCAATTTGCACGATATGCAATGGTGGATTTAGCGCTTTTTGCAAAGGGGGATTTGAAGGTCGATGGCCACCATGTAGTGGAAGATGCTGGGCTCGTCTTAGGCCGGATTTTGAATTGTGCTCTTGGAGATTTTAAAGGGATTGAGCGCTATGGATTTGTTTTACCAATGGATGAATCCTTGGCTGGGGTTACCATAGATTTGAGTAATAGACCTTGTTTGGTTTTTAATGCTGAATTTAAGCGGTCAAATATCGGTGATTTTCCGACGGAATTGGTGAAAGAGTTTTTTGTAGCTCTGGCTAATAACCTGAAGGCCGCGATACACGTGAACATTTATTATGGAGAAAATGATCATCACAAAATTGAGGCGATTTTTAAGTCTTTTGGGCGCGCTTTGCGTGCGGCTATTGAAAGAAATCCGAGGCTTGAGGGTGTTTTATTATCAACCAAAGGAAAAATATGATTGGTGTAATTGATTACAATTCCGGAAACATAAAAAGCGTTTGTAATGCTTTGGAGAGAATCGGTCAAGAATTTGTTGTGATTAATTCTCCGATCCAATTTGAAATTTGTGATAAGCTGATTTTCCCAGGGGTTGGTGCGGCCGGGTTTGCGATGCAAAACCTGGA
>CAZHDA010000029.1:0-7498 GCA_964531125.1 uncultured Candidatus Peribacteria bacterium | reverse complement strand
GGAGAAACTGAAATTGATTGACGCTATAAAGTCCTCAGGAAAGCCATTCCTTGGTGTTTGTCTTGGGATGCAGCTCTTGGCTGAATTTTCGATGGAAGGAGAGGTCAATTGTTTGGGCGTTGTTCCAAATTCAAGAGTTCTAAAATTTGAAAGAAGCTTAAAGGTTCCGCAAATCGGTTGGAATAAGGTGAATTTTTTAAAAAATTCCAATCTGTTTGATGGTATTGAAAGCGGTGATTATTTTTATTTTGTGAACTCCTACTACTTTGATTGTCCGGCCGATTTTGTTTTGAGTAAAACTGATTATGGTGTGAATTTTGTTTCTGCGGTTCAAAAAGAGAATTTCTATGGTGTCCAGTTTCACCCGGAAAAATCCGGTGAAGCCGGGCTCAAGTTATTAACTAACTTTTGTGAAAAATGTTAATTATACCGGCGATAGACATTATTGGCGGAAATTGCGTGAGACTTCTCAAAGGCGACTTTTCTTCGGTGAAAGAGTATTCGAGTGATCCTTTTGAAGTGGCTAGGGGCTTTGAAGAAGCCGGTGTTTCCAGGATACATATCGTCGATTTGGAAGGTGCGAAAAACGGACGCCCTGTCAATGATAAAAAGATTTTGGAGATTGCGCAGAAGCTGAATGTGGAAGTTGAAGTCGGAGGTGGAATCCGTACCTTTGAAATTGCTGAGACTTATCTTCGTAATGGGGTAAAGAAGGTAATTATTGGGTCGGCTGCGTTGAAGGATATTGGTCTATTGAAGCGTTTGGTTCAAGCTTTTGGATCTGATCGAATACTCGTAGCTTTGGATTTGAAGCAGGGTAAAATCATGAGCGATGGTTGGCTAAAGGAGTCCGGGAAATCTTGTGAAAATTTTTTGAATGATTTGAAGAAAATAGGAATCAGGGAGATTATTTTTACCGATGTAGATCGTGACGGGACGCTGACTATTCCAAACCTTGCTTTCTTGAAAGACCTTGTTCGATATGGGTTTAACACGATTCTTTCCGGTGGGGTTTCTGACCTTCGGTCGATTGAGGCTGCCGGAGAATTTGGGGCAAACGGAGTGATAGTCGGTAAGGCTATTTATGAGGGAAAAGTGGATTTGCGAGAGGCTTTGCAGAGATTTCGGAGTACTTTGACGAAGCGAATTATTCCTTGTTTGGACGTTAAAAACGGTCGCGTGGTGAAAGGTGTTAATTTTAAAGATTTAAGAGACGCCGGAGATCCTGTGGCTTTGGCTAAAGTCTATTCTGATTCATTTGCGGACGAATTGGTTTTTTTGGATATATCTGCAACTAATGAGGGTCGAAAAACCATGATAAGTATGGTCGAATCTGTGGCGAAAGCTATTTCGATTCCTTTTACTGTCGGTGGTGGAATCAGCTCTCTTGATCAAATCGAAAAATTGTTAAAATGTGGTGCGGACAAGGTTTCTATAAATTCCGCTGCTGTGAAAAATCCTGCTTTGATTCGCGAGGCGGCGGAAAAATTTGGTTCACAATGTATAGTTGCGGCTGTTGATGTGAAAAAATCCGCCAATTCCTGGGGGGTCTTTGTGAATGCCGGCGATGTGGATGCAGGTATTGATGCCTTGGAATGGGTTTCTTCTCTCGAAAAAATGGGGGCCGGTGAAATTCTCATAACTTCTATGGATAGGGACGGAACGAAGTCCGGCTATGATTTGGAGCTATTGAAAGAATTGTCTGACCGGTTGAATATCCCAGTCATAGCCTCCGGCGGGGCCGGGTCTTTGAAGGATATGGAGGACGCTTTCTTGATTGGAGGGGCGGACGCTGTGCTTGTTGCGAGTCTATTTCACAATAAAGAAATTTCTATCGCAGAGGCTAAAAAATATTTAGCTTCGAAAAATATTTTAATCCGTTCAATATGAATAATTTTGTGAAAAAAATTAATTGGAAAAAAATTGCGGATCTTGTTCCTGCCGTTGTTCAAAGCTCTATTGATGGTAGGGTCTTGATGCTTGGATATATGAATAAGGAGGCTCTGAAGAAAACAATGCGAACCAAAAAGGTTTGGTTTTACAGCCGTACCAAAAAAAGATTGTGGATGAAAGGTGAGATCAGCGGTAATGTTTTGAGTGTTGTAGATGTTTGGCTTGATTGTGATGGGGATGCTCTTTTGGTTCAGGTTATTCCAAGCGGGCCGACATGTCATTTGGGAATGGTGTCCTGTTTTGGAGATGCGTCGTATGGAAATGCGTTTTCCGAACTGTATGCGGTTATTGATAAACGTAAAAAAGATATGCCAAAGGGTTCATATACGGCTTTTTTGTTGAAAAAAGGGGTTGATAAGATTTGTGCAAAGGTGGGTGAAGAATCCGGAGAGGTAATAAAAGCCGCTCAAAAGGAGTCCAAAAAGAGACTTGTCGAGGAAAGCGTTGATCTTTTGTATCACCTCTTTGTGTTGAATTCTTATAAAGACGTTTCTTCCAAGGAAATTCTGGCTGAAATTATGAAAAGATTCTGAATCCGGGCAGGCGGAGATACCCCTTTCGTTTTAGGAAGAGGGTTTTCTCCGACCTTTTATCTTTTTCTTGTGTGTGAGTTTATAGAAAAGGATGCTGGAAGACAAGTGGATTAAAACAAAATCGGCTACTTTCCTTTGACTTCCTGCGATATTCGTATAAAATTCTACCGCTTTAACCGAAAATAACTTATGGCCAAGGGAAAAAGTCAGTATTGCACATGGTATTGCAAAGAATGCAATCGCGCCAACTACATCACAGCATACGACAAACGACGCAATGACGAGATTGTCAAAGAATTAAGCAAGTTTTGCCCGACCTGCCGAAAGCATGTCGAACACAAACGCAAGGATACAAAGAAAGGAAGCAATAATTAATCCTTCCAATTAAGCGGCCTTTTTCATGTCTAAATCAGCTTCTTCCCAAGTGGCCTGATCGACGAATGCGGTGAGTGAACGGCCATCGGAAGTCTGAGCTTTGAATGCATAAGAAGTGCGACCGGTCTTTTCGTTTTTATAAGTGACTTTCTCCGTGACATCAGCCGTAACTTTCTGCTTCTTTTTTACATCGTAGAATTGGTGTTGCATAGTTTGAGGTTAAGTTTTCACGATTATAGCCTTTTTAAGGGAAAAAAGGCAAGCCAGTGTTTGCTTTTGAGAGAGGGAGATTATAAAATGCGTTGGCGAATACAGGCCCATGGTGTCAATGGTAGCACAGCGGTCTCCAAAACCGTTAGTAGGGGTTCAAATCCTCTTGGGCCTGCCAGATAGACGGCGGAATTTTCATGCTGGATTTTTCTCGAATTTTAGGGTAGACTTGCGGCCAAAAAAATTTAAGATAAATTATGAAAAATGTGCTTGTGGTGTCTCCGGATCCGGTGTTTTATGGGCCGCTTTTGTCAGCTTTTGTGGGGACGGATTATCATGCGGTGCCCGTGAACAGTGTGGAGATGGCGACTGCCAGAATGAGAGATAATACAAGAGGTAAAATACAAGCTGTTGTAACGGCTGGGAGATCGAATGATGTTGAATTTGCCGACCTTATTGTTCCTATAGCGAAGGAGCTAGGGATAAGGTTGATTATTGTTTTGACAAAATACAAATACGAATATGAAATGCAGCACGAAGCGGATCCGGAGGTTCATGTTGTCAGTAATTGCAATCAGAATTACGGTATGGAGGTTCTGAGAATACTCGATAGGGCGAGAGCTAGTCTTCGATCGCAGGTTCTTCAGCGTCCACAAAGTCTTGAGTTAACGGAATGACGCTGGTGATAGTGATGTTTGAGTTTGAGGCTGGGGCTTTGATGTCCGTGAAAACCGGACGGGAGTAGAATTCTTTGACGCGGGCTTTGCGGGAAGAAGTGAGAGTGTAGTCGTCTTGTGGCTGTGCTGTTTTTTGGTATGGCATGTAGAGAGTGTCTTCGTCAAAAGCTTGCTGGATCTGCCACGCGATTTGGGAACGGATTTTTAAGATGTTTGAAGGGTAGGCGACCCAAAATTTGAGGCGAACTATCAGGCTTGTGTCTGTGAATTTTTGAAATACGATCGAGTATTTTGGGGTTTTGAGAATGTTTGGATCGGTTGCGAGTATTTGATCGAAAATTTTTGTGGCGCGATCGATGTCGGTGCCGTAGCCGAGCTTCACATCGATTTCGAGGCGACGCATCGGATAGCGGGAATAGTTTGAAATAGACTGCATCATGACATCGGAGTTGTAGATTGTGACATCACGATTGTCGAAAGTTTTTATGCTTGTGGACTGGAGGTCCATTTTTTCGACTTTGCCGACATAGTTTTTTATCTTTACGACATCGCCGATTTTGAATGGGGCTTTGAAGAAAATGAGAATGCCGGCGACATAGTTTTTTATGATGTCTTTGAGTCCGTAGCTCAAACCGAGCAAGGCGACGGAGACGAGGATGCTCATGTCGAGGCCGACGGTTTTTAAGGCGAGAGTGACGCCGACCACGATGGCAAAGCCGCTGCAGATTTTTTCGAGGAGATTGATGGCGGTTTTTTGCTGGGCGTGCTCAGTTTCCATTTTTTCGAATTTGGCGCGGATCCAGCGAACGACGAAATATGTCGCTATGATGACGATGGCGGCTTCGATCACTTGTATGAATTTCGTAAGGACCGTAAGGCTGATATCGCTAAGGGCGAGTCCGCCGGAGGCGGACGAGCCTGCATCGACAACTTTTGAGCTCTGGCTAGTAACTGAACCGCTGAGACTATTCGCCATAAATAAGATTAAATCCTGATATTATAGCAGAAAATAGGTGGTTTCGGCAATGAGCGGGGGCTTGCGTAAAGATGTGGAGGTGGTTTAGTTCCGTCCTGGGACGGAAGATTATAGAATGGCTTTTTTTGCCGTATGGAGGGCGAGAAGAGCGCATTTTAAGCGGCCCGGACCGATGGGGATAGCGAGGAGTTTGAGCATCTTTTCGGGGGAGAATTTGGAGATTTTGGTCTTTGAAAGGCCTAGGAGTTCGTCTGTGAGCATGGATGCGGCGGCTTGCGAGATGGCGCAGCCGATACCTTCAAAAGAGACTTCGGAGACGCGGTTTGCTTTGTCGAATTTTAGGTCGATGCGTATTTTGTCGCCGCAAGTGCGGTTGTGTTCTATGGCTGTGGCGTCAGGCTTTTTAAGCCGGCCCTTATTGTGAGGGTTTTTGTAGTGGTCGAGAATTATTTCAGTATAAAGATCCATCAGTTTTTTATTCCAAAAATTTTAAAAACTTTGAGCAAAGCCTTTTCAAGGCGGACAATGTCGGAAGAGTCGTTGTAAAGATAGAAGCTGACGCGGGCGGTGGCGGGAATACTCAGGCGATCCATGAGCGGACTTGCGCAGTGGTGGCCGGCGCGGACGCAGACATTTTCTTCATTGAAGATAGCGGAAATGTCGTGTGGATGGACGCCTTTGATCGTGAAAGAAATTATGCCGGTGGAATTTTTTGCGCTGAAAATTTGGATCGATTTATATTTGGAAAAAAGTTTTTTTGCTTGGGAGAGAAGTTTTTTTTCGTGGGCTTCGATATTTTTTAGTCCGATTTTTTGGAGAAATTTTAAAGCGGATTCGAAAGCGACTACATCTGCAATATTTGGAGTGCCTGCTTCAAATTTCCATGGCGATTCTTCGAAGCTGGCTTTTGTTTGAGTGACATATCGGACCATGTCGCCGCCAAAAAGGAAAGGTGGAATGGATTCAAGAATATTTTGTTTTGCGTATAGCACGCCGACGCCGGTAGGGCCGAGTATTTTATGGCTGGAGAAAGCGAGAAAATCGCAGTCGAGTTTTTGAACATCCGTAGGTGAGTGGGCCACGGATTGAGCGCCGTCGATGAGAACTTTCGCGCCGAATTTATGTGCAAGACGGATCATTTCTTTGACGGGTGGAATCGTGCCAGTGACATTTGACATGGAAGTCAGAGCGACGAGTTTTGTTTTTTTCGTGAGGAGTTTTTTGTATGCGATTTGGTCGAGAGTGAAATCTTTTTTGAGTGGAATTATTTTTAATTTTGCGTTTTTCTTGCGCGCGAGTTCTTGCCATGGGACGAGATTTGAATGATGCTCGAGTGCACTGCAGATGATTTCGTCGCCTTTGCGTATTTCCGATTCACCCCATGTGTAAGCCACAAGATTGATGGCTTCCGTGCAGTTGCGCGTGAAGACTATTTCGCGTTCGGACGCGGCGTGGATAAATTTTGCGGTTGTTTTGCGGGCGTTTTCATAAGCCTCCGTGGCCTCTTCGGAAAGAGTGTAAAGTCCGCGATGAATATTCGCGTAGTGGTTTTCGTAGAAATTTTTTAGAGTGTCGAGAACGACTTTTGGTTTTTGCGTGCTCGAAGCATTGTCCAAATAGACGATGGATTTGCCGTTTATTTTGCGGGAAAAAATTGGAAACTGTGATTTGAGATTTTTGGCGTTTAGCATTTTAATTCAGTTATAGCAAACTACCCGAGCATTTACGGCTGTTTTTAATTCATCACATTGGTCGTCTGTGGCTGACTCTTGAAATTCAATTTCGGTGGCATTGGTTAATGTTTTGAATGGAGAAATATCTGTAATTGGCGTGTTTAATATGAGTATATCTTCAAGCGAAGGTAGATTTTTCAAAAATGAATAGTCTTCAACGTTGGAATTTTCTATCCAAAGGAGTTTTAAGTTCGGTAGATTATCGAGGTTTAAAGAAGTGATGTCGTCTGAAAGACTCAACAAATAAAGCTTTTCCAGTTTGGCCAAATTGTTGATAGGTTTAGGATCAAAATCTATACCTTCTATTTCCAGATTCGTTAGATTTCCAAAATTGGAAATTACATCGAGATTTTCTAGCTTGAAATCATACTTGCTAGCCCCCCAAATTCTTAATGTTTTGATGTTTTGGAGGCTACTTATTGGTGAAAGATTCAATGTCCAATTTCCGTCGTTGTTGATATTCTGGAAATAGATCGTTTCTAATTTTTTTAGAGATTTTAAAAATTCAAAGTTATCTTTGCTTGAGAGATATGAAACGCTTAAGCTTCGGAGCTTTTTCAATTTACTAAGTGGTTTTAGGTTTAATTCTGTGGCTACTGGGCTAAAGCTTGTTAATCCGAGCTTTTCCAGATTAGTGAGGTCACTGAGATTATCGATGTTTTTAAAATCGCTCACATCAAGATGCAAAATCTTTAGGTTTTTAAAATTCTCGATTCCAGATATCTCCTTATGATTTCCTGAAGTTATTTCAAGCTTTTGAAGGCAATAAAGTCCTTGTAATTCTTTGATTGGATTGGCGCCTTTCGATACTGCTTCTTTAAATTTATCGTTATCGTCGAAATCGAGTTGGACAAGATTGCCAAGATTGACATCATAGTCTATAGGAGCCTCAACTTTTTTTGTTTTGTATTTTTCGTTTGAGCATAATTCTTGACTGATATCTGCAGGTGTATCAGTGGGCGTTTCGGTGGAGACTTCTTCTTTGCGCTGTTCATTGTCGGATTCTCTGTTGCAACTGGATACAAAAACAAAAATTGTCAA
>CAZHDA010000028.1:9660-12638 GCA_964531125.1 uncultured Candidatus Peribacteria bacterium | reverse complement strand
TCAATTTACGGTTTCTTCCGTGGCTTTTAAGACTATCGAAAAAGGCGGTAATATTTGAGCGAGTGAATTTAAAATTTCTCTTACGGTTTGGAATTCGTAAACGATTTTTTCTACCGACCTTCTGTATTCTTCCATCGTCATGTGACCGATTTTTTGTCCGAGGTCTTTTTTGTTTGCAAGCTCTCCGATCTTGTTTTTGAATATTTCAACGGTTTTCTCATGGTCACAGGCGGTTATGTTTAGCATGACTCCTATGTAGGCGAGAGCCCCGTTTATGTATGGCGTTCGTTTTTCAATGAGAGTTTCAACAATCATCAAAAGATTTTCGAGTGCGTCCTCTAACGGTATTAGTTCGCCCGGATGTTCCGGAAGCTCCGTCACAAAGATGATTTTTCGAGTTTTCTTGCTCATAGCGTTTTTAAGTTTTTGGACCGTTCTTAAACTTTCCGAAATAATTTGTGTTAATTCCTGTGGAGTCCCATGTCTCTCGTTTTTTAAAAAGAACATAGCGGCTTCCACATCAAAATGCCTTGTAATGAGTTGCCTCATCTGGTCAGACATTTGAGGCTCATCGGCCAGCGTGTCTGGTCTGGGTGGTTTTCGTTTATTATCCATATGGTTCCGGTTAAGGGGCTGATTGTAGCACTTTTTTGTATTGCCAAAAAGCCCAATCTTTTTCAGGTTGGGCTTTTTAGCGCGGTCTTTCTTTACATGTCGTCTCCTTTGAATAAGTAGACGAGTGAGCCCAGGCCGGCCAAGCCGACCAAGATGTAGACTACCCATTCTACTGTTGGCCAAGCGCCGAGTAGCAGATTGACAACATTGAGGTTGCTGCCCAAAAAGCCACCAAGGCCGACCAAGCCCCAATTTAGGCCGCCGATAATCAGCAGCACTTTAGAGGCTGTGCACCAAGGACTGTGTTTTCCCATAGGAAGGGGGTTAAAAATAAGTTGATTAACCAGAACTATAGCAGAATTGAAAAAAAAGGGAAGTGGATATAGAATGTGCGGGATATGAGCAAGTTTGTTTTAAAATCCGAGATGACGCCGAAGGGCGATCAGCCCGAGGCGATTAAAAAGCTGGTAAAGGCGATGAGCGGAGGCAAGCGTTTTCAGACGCTGCTTGGCGTTACCGGCTCCGGCAAAACTTTTACGATGGCGAAAGTTGTGGAACAGATTCAGAAGCCGACGCTGGTTTTGGTTCACAATAAAACTCTGGCGGCGCAGCTTTGCAGTGAGTTTCAGGAATTTTTTCCGGACAACGCGGTGAGCTATTTTGTTTCATATTATGATTATTATCAGCCGGAAGCTTATCTGCCCGCGACTGATACTTATATCGAAAAAGACGCGGCGATAAATGAGGAGATCGATAAACTTCGTCACGCGGCTACAACAAATCTGCTGACCCGAAAGGATACTCTGATTGTGGCTTCTGTCTCGTGTATTTATGGTCTCGGTTCCGTGGAGGATTATCGACAGCTGGCCCAAACTTTGAAAGTGGGCGAGGTGGTCTCACGGGACAGATTTCTAAGACAACTTACCGATCTGCAATATCAAAGGAGCGCGATGGAATTTAAAAACGGGATGTTCCATGTGCTTGGCGATACCGTGGAAGTTTTTCCGCCGGATCGCGATAGTATATTTCGAATAGAATTTTTTGGAGATGAGATCGAAAAAATTTCTGAGGTGGAAGAATTTACCGGAGAGCTGATCAGAGAGCTCGAAGAGGTGACGATATTTCCCGCGAAACATGATGTGACGACGCCGGAAAAAATCGAACGGGCTGTGGGACTTATAAAAAAAGACATGGATTTGCGATATCAGGAGTTGCTTAAAACCGGGCGGATGCTGGAGGCGGAGCGCATCAAAACACGGACGGAATACGATCTGGAAATTTTGCAGGAAACCGGTTATTGCAACGGAATTGAAAATTACACCAGATATTTGAGTGGCAAGGAACCCGGCGAGAGGCCCACGACTTTGATGGATTATCTACCGGAGGATTTTGCGATGTTTATCGACGAATCGCACATGACGGTGCCGCAGATCGGAGGTATGCACAATGGAAATTTTTCGCGAAAACAAACTTTGATTGAGCATGGATTCAGGCTGCCATCTTCGCATGATAACAGGCCGTTACGATTTGAAGAATTTGAGGAATACATGAAGCGGACGGTTTTTGTGTCGGCGACTCCCGGGAAATATGAGTACGCAAATACCGGGAAGAAAGATTTTGTGGAGTTGGTGGTGAGGCCGACGGGCTTGCTGGATCCGGTGGTCTCTGTGCGACCAAGCAAGGGCCAGATAGAAGATCTTTTAAAAGAAATTGCGAAAAGGACGGCGGTAGGGGAAAGGGTTTTGATTACCACTCTGACGAAAAGGAGCGCGGAGGATTTGACCGAATTTTTGAGCGATGCGGATATACGAGTTCGCTATTTGCATTCGGATATTGAGACGATTGAAAGAATAGAGATTTTGAGGGATTTGAGGCTCGGGAAATTTGATGTGTTGGTTGGTATCAACTTGCTTAGAGATGGATTGGATTTGCCTGAAGTGAGTCTGGTTGCGATTTTGGATGCCGACAAGGAGGGCTTTTTGAGGAGTGAAAGTGCGCTGATCCAAACCATCGGTAGGTGCGCGAGAAATGTGAATGCGTTTGTGATTATGTATGCGGATAAAATTACGGCTGCGATGAAGGGCGCGCTGGGTGAGACTGAAAGAAGGCGGGCAAAGCAGATAGAATACAATAAAAAACACGGGATCACGCCGGAGACGATAAAAAAAGCTGTTAGGGATATTTCGCATTTTGGCGGGAAAAAGAAGGAGACCAAGCATGAAATAGACGTGAAGAAGATTCCAAAAGATGAGATCGGAAGAGTGATAAAGGCGCTGGAGGCGAAGATGGAGATCGCTTCGGAAAACCTGGAGTTTGAAAAAGCCGCTGAGATAAGGGATGAGATCGAGAAGCTGAAGGAGGCT
>CAZHDA010000028.1:7096-9560 GCA_964531125.1 uncultured Candidatus Peribacteria bacterium | reverse complement strand
GGAGTTTGAAAAAGCCGCTGAGATAAGGGATGAGATCGAGAAGCTGAAGGAGGCTGCTTAATGAGCTCTTATTTTAAAGTTTCTCCATGCCCAGGCTAGTATTTCGGCTACGGTTTTCTCTGCAAGCAGTTTCTCGCGTTGGTCAACCCTATTGTTATCGCGATTGACGATTTGTAGTGGAGTAGTAGCATTTGGCGCTTCGCAAAGGACTGTTTTGATATTCGGAGCGTTTTGCTTGCGATTTTTGATTGAACTGTTTTCGCTACTTACGACGAAGGATCCGTCAGGGTTTTGCATTATGTTTGTTGAACCAATTGTTTCTCTTCCGGTTAAAATGTTTCTTATTGATGTTTGAATTTCCATTCTTACTAGTCCATCCGGAGACATTAGTATTGTTATTTTGTCTCCATTCGTTCCAATTTTCCCGTCCCTTGATAATCTCCCAGCGATTTCGTCGATGCTTCTGTTCATTTCATCCAAAAGATGAGCTCTCTCAATATCGCTAATTTGTCTTTCTGGTGACATAGGTGTTTTGTACAGGGGCAAATGCTATACCCTGTCTATTTTTTCGTCAATGATGATTTTTTTAGAGTCCTCTGCCGCCGCCGCCGCCGAAGCCGCCGCCGGAAAAGCCTCCTCCGCCGGAGAAGCCTCCGCCGGATTTGCCGCCCGGTTTTGACGAAAGCGTGTGAGTCATGCTTGAAGACATGTTGTTCATGCTGGAGGCGAATGCGTTCATCGAAAATTGTCTGCCGGAGAAATTTGGGCCGACATACCAAGAAGGTGGGGTTTTGAGCAGTCCTTCAAAGGCCCGTGTCCATTTGTCGATCAGGCCGAAGGCCATGGCGTATGGGAGAAGTTTTTCAAAGATAATGTTATTTTCTTCCTGAAATTTCATGCGGTCGCGTTCCGCAGTATTTATGTATTCGTATAGACCTTTTAGGACATAATATGTTTCCGTGCCTTTGGCTGTTTTGCGTGGCATGAAGTTTCCGATGATGCCTATAGTGGCTGCGGAAAGAACCAAACTGAAAATCGATAATTCGCCAAATATTGGAGCTATCTGGACTGCAAACATGAAGATCACAAAGGCCGTCCCAAGATAAATACCGCGAATTGTGTTTGGATTGTGTGGGAAGTAGCCGTCGGAAATGAGTTTTTTAAAAACCATTTTTTGAATTGGCTTGATGTGTTTATAGAATTTATTTTGAAGTGCTGAAATTTTTATTTTGGAGTCGGCTGTGTTTGAAGGAAAAAGCGCCGACAGGATGATGCCCTCAAAGTCTTTGACATTGGTATAGGGTTTAAGCAGTTCCAATTCATAATCTTTGCCAATTGCCAGAAAGCCTGTCTTTTCTATCTCTGAGATGCGGATAAATCCACGGACCGCGAAGTCGATGATTGTTGCAGTGATGTCCTTTGTGTCGAGTTTTTCGTCGAGGATGCTGCCGGTTTCTGTCGGGGATAAATTTTCCGGTGGTTTGTAATGTGGGATTATGGTGTTGCGGATTGTTTTGTCGTCGCGGCCTTTTGTATACCAAAGGCTGAGCATTAAAATCAGCGTGAAAGGAAAAATGGCTATTGGCCAGTTTGCCCGTAGTAAACGGTAAATGTTTGTTTGAGTTGAAGGAGGAGCGATAGTGCCTGTCGGCATTCCGATTCCAAAAGAAATGCCTTCATAGCTATTCAATACTTGTTTTGCTGTGAAATTAATTGTTTTTGAGTCGATGATTTTATATTCACAGTTCGTTTCTGTGGAGCCAAACGAGCCGGTATAGCAGGTCAGGGTTATGTCGTTTTCGGAAATGTCTTTTGGCAAATGAATCGTGGCGGAAGTTTGAGTTATTGGTACAACCCACTCGTTGCCGGTGACATTCCAGTCAAATTCGTCGTAATTTTCCGGGAAGAGAATTACATTATCGGCCGTGTAAGTGATTATAAAAGTTGCTTTGGAATGGAGCTGTGAATCATCAAGAGTTGTCATCTGAATGTCCATGGCGCGGTTTGAGCGGTCCAAATTCACATCCCATGGTCGGCCGTTTTCGTCCGTGGCGGAAATAAAATCGATGCCGGCGTTGTATTTGGCGTCGCCATCGTTGTATTTATATGGAATTATGCGCGCTATGCCGCGGTGGGCTTCGTTTGTGAAGTCGGCAACGATGGTTTCGGTGACTGTGACAAGACCGTTTTCGGCGATGGTGATGTCGGAATTGAAGCTGTCGATTTGCCAGAATTCTTCGTAGGCGAAGACGCTTGTGCCGAAGAACAAGCTAATGAAACCAGCGCAAAAAAGCTTTTTAAGAAACATTTTAAGCTTGTGGTGGTGTTGGAGTTGCTGGTGGGGTAGGAGGGGTGGGAGGAGTAGGAGGGGTCGGTTGGCTGAAGCTGACTTGAACATTCTTCTTCTCCTCTTCCGTAGCCATGAAAAATTCCTGATCCTTAAAACCAAGCGGTCCGGCGATCA
>CAZHDA010000028.1:5890-6996 GCA_964531125.1 uncultured Candidatus Peribacteria bacterium | reverse complement strand
TCTTCCGTAGCCATGAAAAATTCCTGATCCTTAAAACCAAGCGGTCCGGCGATCAAATTGTTTGGGAAAACCTGAAGCTTTGTGTTGAAGTCGCGGACAGTTCCATTGTAGTAGCGGCGGGACATTTGAAGATGTTCTTCGATTTCAACGAGAGTTTGTTGGAGTTGCATAAAGTTCTGGTTTGCCTTCAAATCCGGATAGCTCTCGGCGAGAGCAAAGATGGTTTTCAATGCTCCTGCGATCATATTTTCAGCCTGTCCTTTTTCTTCGAGAGTCTTTGCGTTCATAGCCATGTTGCGGGCCTGAACAACTTTTTCCAAGGTCGCGGCTTCATGTCCGGCGTAGCCTTTTACACTTTCCACGAGATTTGGAATGAGGTCATATCGGCGTTTGAGCTGTGTATCGATGTCTGCCCAAGCTTCGGCGACTTTGTTTTTTAGCTTTATAAGGCTGTTGTAGAGGCCGACGGCTAAAACCGCGGCCAAGGCTATGGCGAGAAGTAAGTAAATCATTTGAGTGGTTGTTAGAAATACAAAAAATACCAATCAGTATTTTACTCTGATGGTGAAGTTTGGCAATGAAAGGTTTTAGCGACCCATGAGTTTGTCAAAAATAGCCGCAAACATGTTTCTGGCAATCGTTTTTCTTTTTTCTGCCTCTCTGTCTCTTTTTGCCTGTTCGCGTTCCATTTGCGCAAGTTCTCTCCGATCTTTTTGAGCTTGTTCAATACTCTCCAGCTCTTTGATATTTGCGAGTTGTTTTCTCTGGTCCTCTGTTAAGGTGTGTAGAACTGTTTGATTTGTGTCGACCGCTATTATATTTCCATTTGAAGCTGGGATAAATCTGATGCCTACCATGTCCTCAGGCAATCCGAGACTTTTAAGCAGGGCATTTTTTGCAATTTTGATGTCTTCATAGCTATGTATTTCGGTTAAAACTTTTGGATCGCAATTTTCATCTATGAATTGATTCTTTTCCAATGTTTCAACATCCTGAGCTTTATCTGCGCCAACTTTTGCTCTGATTCTGGCGGCAGTAACTAAGCATTCAAACTGAATATTTGCTTTTGGGTCACTAAGTTTCGGAATTCCGTTTGTTTCGCGAAT
>CAZHDA010000028.1:0-5790 GCA_964531125.1 uncultured Candidatus Peribacteria bacterium | reverse complement strand
TATTCTACCTGTTTCTACGATTTTGTCAAGGCCTAAACATTGGCGATGTACTTATTTACCAGGAAGCCGATGCCGAAGTTTATAGCGGCGATTGAGAGGCTTAAGATAGCCATTTCCAGAAATTTGCGTTTGAATGGCGTGTTGTTTGCCACCGAGCTGTAAAAAGTGAAAATGAGAATGATCAGGATGCCACATCCGAGAGTGAGGGCGAGGGCGTAGAAGGGGTTTGAAATTGTAAAAAACGGAGTTATCAAAACCATGACTGTGAAAACATAGGCCAGACCCGTGTAGAGTGCTGATGTGCCCGCGTTTTTGCCACCTTCTTCTTTTGTGGAGAGGTATTCCGAGGCGGCCATGGACATGGAGGCGGCGAGGCCTGTAATCAGGCCGACTATTGCTATGAGATGCGTATCGCGGAGGGCCAGAGTGAGACCGGCGAGAGCTCCGGTGAGTTCGACCAGGGCGTCGTTTAGGCCGAGGACTATGGAGCCTGTGTATTCAAGAGTTGAGCTCTTTATCATGTCGATGAGGGCGTTTTCGTGGGATTCTTCGTCTTCGATTATGTTTTTGACTTCAGGCGCGATGGACTTGAGATTTTCGTAATTTTTTTGAGACATATCTTCGCCGCGTTCCATGAGTCGCAGGCTGAAAACAAGGCCGAAAAGGCGGGCGGAGATGGTGTAAAATAGGGCTTTGAAATTATGGGGAGAAGCCGGTTTACCGGTAAATTTTTGCCAGAAATCGTGGTGGCGGAGTTCGTCGTTTGCTATGCGTTGAAGAATTTTTTTGTTTTCCGGATTTTTTTCGATCTTCGCAAGTTTGTTGTAGACATGGTATTCGGTGATTTCGTTGCGTTGGGCATTGGAAATGGCTGAAAGAAGTTGTGGAGTCAGGGTCATGTGGTTGTGTTTATGTTGTGGCTTTATGGTAGCACTCGGGGTTGAATGGGGGAAGTGGGTGTGTTTTAATTCCAATGTATGGGCTTGAGGTCTCCGATGCTTCCTAAATTGTCCAAAAACTTTTTGCTGTAGTCGCGGTTTGAGACTCTGGAGTCGAGGATAACGGCGCGGCCGCGTGGTAGGCGGTTCAAGATGCGTTTGAGGTTGAAGATGGTGCGCGGGATCTGGAAGCCTTCGAAGCTGTTTTCAAAATTGCGGCCGATGCTCATGATGTATGGAGTGGATGGTGGCGTGAATGGCAATTTGTGTAGGTAGAGAGTTTCTATGAGGTCGGAACATGCGAAGCGTTCCCATGATGGAGTTGTCAGGAAAACGATGGAATTGTCCGGATCTTGTTTGAATTGTTCGCAGACTTTGCCTATGCCGCCCGTGAGTTGGGAGATTACGGTGATGCCTGATGAGGCGAGAATTGGCGTGAGTTTGATTGTGAAAAATTCGAGCTGTTTTTTTGAGCTGAAAAGTAGGACGGCCCGGCCCTTTATTGGTGGAAGTTCTTTTTCAAAAAATTTCAAAACGACGGTAGTGTTTTCAGGATCGCGATCCGGGCAATTTGCGACTATGTCGATGGCGAGCTTATCTCTTGAGGTTGAAGCTTTGATAAGCGGTAAATCTTCGGAGAGGCCAAAAAGTTTTTTTATGAAGCGGCCATGATCGTTTAGATCGATATTTTCATCAACGATCGAATACATTTGGCAGTTGGCTAAGATTTTAGCAATCGGTTCTTTGATTGAAACAGGACTTTTGCGTATAACCGCTTCCTGATTTTGATCTTTTTCAAACCAAATAAGATGGTCGGTCAGATTTGTATTTTCAAAAATGGAAATAAGATCAGAGGTGATTCTGTGCCATTTTTTTAGAATTGGAGTCGTTTCCGGAGTTGAAGAAATTTCAGAAGAAATTGAGGCGAGATTTGCGGTAATGGCTTTCAGGTCCAGCCATTCTTTTGTCTGCGTAATGCTGTCGGTGATAGTGCTTTTTGGTGTAAAAAAATCAGCGTCGTTGTATTTTTCAAAGATGATTCCGATCAATCCGAAAAATATCGTGAGTTTCGAAAGTAATGAGTCGATTGTCGCGGTTTCAGTGCTGACGCTTTTTAATTCGTCCAAGCAACCGATAGTGGTTTTGAGTGAGATATATGATGAAAGATTGTAGTGAACGCGATTTGTGAAGCTTTCGAAATCTACGAGAATGAGCTTGTTTAGATGAGGATTTTCGTCGATCAAATACTCATGAGTCGCGAAAGTTGGTGTGTGTGGATTCTTTTTCAAGGCTTTTTCTATAAATGGTTCGGATGTCATGTTCCCGGATTCAGGATCAACATTTACAGACAAGGCTACGGATTTTTCGCGGCCAAAGAGATTCATTTCGTGGATCAATCCGGTTTTCGTCGTTTGATTCCAGATTAAAATTTTTATCAACGCGGTGATTTCGTATTCTTCAAAAAATGATTTCTTTAAAAATGTTTGAAGTCGATGAGGAGACATGTAGTTTTTTGGCGAATCGATTTTGGCCACGGTGTCGGAGATTTGAGGTATGAGTTCATGGAAAATAAAATTAGGGACGGCGATAACAGTGTCGCTTTGAGCGTTGTCGACCAAGGCTTTGACGAGAGGAGTGAGAGGCGGATGAATTTCAAAAAGAGAGCTTTTTGAGGTAGAGAGAATTGTTTCTGATGTGGAGACATCTGTTTCTGTGATAAGCGGAAGTTTGATTTCGTCAATTTGCGCTGGGGTTGATTTTTCGGCTTTCAAAGAAAGCAAAAAATCTTTTAATGGCCAATTTGAGCGTTGAACAAGAACATGGATTTGTTCTATCAGAGACGGTTCCAGCTGTTTGAAAAGCTCCGAAAGTTTTAGAAAGAGTTCCATAGCTGCGATAGCATCGTCCAGCGCGCGATGTTTTTCTTCGTGAGTGAGGTTTAGTTGATGGCTCAAAACCTCCAGACTGTAAGAGGGGAGCGATGGAAATAAAATTCCAGCAAATTGAAGAGTGTCGAACTCCGGATTGTCTTTTGCGATACCGTAGTGTTTCAAAAAAGAAGTGTCGAATGAAATGTTGTGGCCGACGATTGGGAGATCGCCGATAAAGGCGATGATCTCGTCTTTTTTGTCAGTGATGGATGATGCGTCTTTTACATCAGCGTCGGTGATGCCAGTGATGTGCGTTGTGATTTGTGGAATTGGAACGCCGGGATTTATGAAAAATTTAAGAGTTTCTTTATGTCCACTCAGGTCAAATTTTATCGCACCAAATTCTACGATCTTATCTCTTGCCGGATCAAAGCCTGTGGTTTCGAGGTCGAGAGAAACAAACATATGCGCAGATTATAGCATAAAAATTAGAAAATATTATTGGGACTCGTCCACGGCAGTTTTTTGACAATATTTTCACTAGTGATATCATGCTCTGAATTTTAAAAATTCAACGTCCTAGAAATACCTTTGAAAAATTAAAAACAAAAACAAAATTCTCTCTCCTCTAGTGAGGAGGGAAAGGGTTCTAAAGAATTAGAATTCTTTCTATCCTCGCTAAGATGATGTTTCCCGCCGTTTGGCGGGAAGCGAAGACGCTCCGACTGATCGGGGCACGGTCCTGCCCTTTCCGTTCTCCTTCGGGAGTCGAGATAAGGGATCACAGGCGGCCGGTGGTGCGGCTGAAAACAACACCAAAATCTTGGCTGGACGTAAAATAAAAACAAAAGTCTCAGTAAACAAAAACAAAATCGTTCACTGATAGACTGTTCCCCTCCCGCCTATGGCTGGGGGGTTTTTTTATTGCAAAAATTTGTGGGTAGTGGTAAAAATGTTTCTTAAGTTTTTTTTATGGAAGCTATTTCGGAAAGAAGGGTCCTAGATGTGCCGGAAAATTATACGGATGGTATACATCCTGAAATCAGCGATGGTGGGCGAACAGCGGAGCTTGTAAGAAGAATTTCTGATAAAGCATGGGTTAAAGAAGGTGAAGAAATGGGGCGAAATGCTTTGACATATACCGAATTGGAAGACAGAACTTTTGAAGAAATTCGTGGTGTTGCTGAAGAGTTGAGGGTATCAGCGGAGGCTAGGGAAATGAAGATTGAAATCGAAGAGGATTTTTATGGGAATTTGTTTGTGACTTTGGAAGGGGAGGATAAAGAGGCGAAGAAAATTTTGATCGAATCACACGGAGACAGCGTGCCTCGAGGAGGGAGAATCGATGGAGTTTACGGAGTGGCGACGGGGCTTTCTTTGATTGAAAAATACATAAGTGGAGGCGCGAAGCCGAAAAAACCTTTAATGGTTGGAGCTTTTCGTGGAGAGGAAAGTTCCAGAACAAGCTTTGGTTTGCTTGGAAGCGCTCTGGCTACAGGGTCTGTGACTGTGGAGAAAGTGAAGAGCATTAAAAATCAGTCTTTTCCTACGAAGGAAAGCGAAGATGGATTTTTGCATATATTTGATAATTTGAGGCAGCGTTACTCTGATAGGATTGGAAGGAGAGTCGGATATATGGAGTTTGCTGAAATTTTGGATAATGAACTTAAAAAATCGACCGACTTCCTGAATACTATCGGAAATGTGATCGAGGTACATTCCGAGCAGGCAGATACTTTGCAGACTGCCGATCGACCGATTGCCGTCGTATCTACGATTGGGGCTGCTGAGAGGTTTAAATTACACTTTGGCGATGAGATATTTGATAGGTTTTCTACCGAGACCCTGACAACTGGAGAGAGTTTCCCTTCCAGACTGAGACTCAGGATCAAGGGGCAGGCGGATCATTCCGGTGCCGCGCCGATGACCGGCGAAGGCATAGCAGGGAAGACTTATGAACGTAGGGATGCTTTGGTTGCCGCCGCGTCAGTATTAAAATCGTTTCTAAAAGGTTCGAATGTGCGTGTGATGGATATTTCGGTGCCTGGAGGGAGCATGAACACAGTTCCAGGAGTTTGTGATATAGACCTGAGTGTGCCACAGAAACATTTGCAGAGGGTGGTGGATATTTTCAAAAGAAAGCTAGGTAATAAGTTTGAGATCGAGGTTTTTGATGAAAAGGAGGCTATGGTCGGTGGTGTTGATCATATAAAGTGGGAGGTTTTAAATGCCGTGTTGCGGGTCATTTCCGGTGTCGAAGAAACGGCAAGGGAGGCGGCTGTGCGTTCCGGCGGAAAGGTAAGGGCTACGGTCGGGGGACTGGAGATTAGTAGAGGGGTTGTTACTTTGCAGGTTGATCAACGAAAGGCTTGTGAAAAGGAGCAAAAGGCTGTGAGAGAGAGAATTTCCGCGATTGTAAAAAGTGTTACTGATGGGATGGAAGAATATGGAGTCAAGGTTGTAAGAGAAGAAACTTCAAATTCTGAAATTTCAGACTGCTCTGCTGTCATGATAGGTGTTGCGAAAAAGGTTTACGCAACTTTGTATGGCGAGGAGATGCCAGAGCGGATTTCGATGCCTGGTCACGACTTGGCGAGATTTATTTTGAAAGGAGTTCCGGGTGTGATGTTTTATGGTAGAAGCTACAACGGTAGCCACAATCCTTACGAGGCCATGAGGGCTGCCGATGTTTTGGACATGGATGAATTTCTTGCCGCTTTTGTGGATGAGTTGATGAACGCGGCCTAGAGCATTCCCGCGAACTCATCGAAAAAGTGCATAGTGTCGGTGGGGCCGGGGGTGGCTTCGGGGTGGAATTGGCAGGAGAAAAATGGGAGGGTTTTGTGTTTGATGCCTTCGTTTGTGTTGTCGTTGGCGTTTTTTAGCCAGACTTTCCAGCCGGGTTTGAGGGTCTTTTCGTTGATGGCGAAGCCGTGATTTTGGCTTGTGATATAGCAGCGGCCGGTTTCGGTGTCGATGCA
>CAZHDA010000027.1:9921-12750 GCA_964531125.1 uncultured Candidatus Peribacteria bacterium | reverse complement strand
CCCTTCTTCAGCTTAAACACCTTCACCCCAGCCCCGCCGTGCGCCTCAAAAAGCTCGCCGCCATCCAGATCGAAAATATCTTCAAGCTTCATTTCAAATTGCTTTTCCGGCGTCATCACCTCCACCACACTCCCCTTCTCGATTCTGTTTTTCACATCCACTTCATAAAGTCCCGACTGTTTCCTCTCCCCCACAATCATCCCTATAAATTTGTGCGTCTGATGCGGCGAATTTTTCTCATAATCCACATCCCCTCCACCTTCAAAACCAAACAAAAATCCCGGAATATACCCGCGATTCGCCACCTTCAAAACCTCATCCAGCAGCTTCTTATCAAACTTTTTCCCTCTCTCCATGTCCGAAATCGCTTTGCGATATGCTTTCACCACAGTCGCCAAATAATACTCGGTCTTGTTTCTCCCCTCGATTTTAAAACTGCAAATCCCCGACTCTTTCAATTCTTTCAAATACTCGATCATGCACATATCTTTTGAATTCATCATATAAGTCCCATGTTCGTCCTCCTCAATCGGAAAAAATTCCCCCGGCCGTTCGGCCTCCTCCAGATAATTCATCCCGCCTTCATCTGTTTGATTCACGATCTCAACTCTCGCAAGCTGCTCCCGCCTTTTCTGCATGGAAAAATCATCATGAAATTTGTATTTCCAGCGGCAGCTGTGCGCGCACATCCCCTGATTTGAGTCCCTGTCAGTCGTGTAATTTGAAATCAGGCAACGCCCGCTGAAAGCCATGCAAATGGCTCCATGCACAAAAAACTCCAGCTCCATCTTCGGCACTTTTTCATGAATCGCTTTTATCTCGAGAAGTGAAAGCTCCCTCGGCAAAATTATCCGCGCCGCGCCGTTTTTTTGCCAAAACTCCACGGCACGATAGTTTAAAATGTTCGCCTGCACCGACATATGCAGCGCAAGCTCCGGATAGTATTCCCTACACATATCAAAAACTCCGGCATCCGCCACGATCACCGCGTCCGGCTTAATCTCTTTTTTTAAAAACTGAATATGCTTTTTAAAGGCCTCTATTTTCACGGCTCGCGGATTGATATTTACCGTGATATAAGCCTTTTTTCCGGCCTTGCGAATCAGGCTCATTCCCTCGATCAGATCGTCCACAGTAAACTCATTTGTCCTGCTGCGCATGCTAAACGGCGACGCCCCGAGATAAAACGCATCCGCCCCATACTGCAGTCCAATTTTTAGTTTCTCCAAACTCCCGGCAGGAGCAAGAAGTTCAGGTTTGGTCATAGCAAAAAATTAGCACCGCAACTCTAGTTTAATGCTTAGGAAAAAACAATACCCGACATCAAAACGCCGCCACGGACTCCACAGCGCTTGAAAACAAATGCCTATAAGCGTCCACACGAGAGACATCCATCCCTCCTAATTTATCCTGAATTGGCTGCACACCGGGACGATAATTCATTTCCAACAATGAAATTCTACCATTCGGACTCTGTATAAAATCCAAACCAACAACTAAATTTACAACTCTATTACCTTCCCAACATAATTCTCGCGCTAATGCCGGCAACAATTTTACTATCTCTTCCGGTAACTTTTGCCCTTTTACGCCATAAGCCTTCAATATACCACGCTCAACCTCACTAACGGGGTGCGATTGCCTGGTCGGATTCATAACTATTCTTCCACCAATTACATGTGGTTCATGCTCTCCAAATTTCGAACTTGAGAATTTCGAACTTGAGAATTCGGATTTTCCATCAACAAACTGATTATCACCTTTAGGGCCTTTCCTTACTGTCAAATTAGATGTCACGAGTCTGGACCCCAAATAGTATTTAGATCGAGGATTTGCCAATAAACTTCTTTTGTCATTTGATTTCCTTCCATAATCCGCAAAAGCGTTTTCATCTTTTCGATTACCATACATTATCGATGCTGCTACCACTTTTCCATCAGGTAAAATCATAACTCTAAATGTGCTGAAATGATCCGACGGACAATCAATAAACTCCTGGACCATCCAATCTTTTTTTTCTCCCTTTGCCCCAAGCCAATTCTGAAAAATTGTCAACTGATCCTCACATTCAATTAAGAATTTATGAATACCGGCTCGTCCATCCACAGCCTTGACGAGAGCCGGAAAGAAAGGAGCGTCAAAATATTCTTCGATAGTGTAGGTTTCAGGAATTTTTAAGCCGGGAATTCTAGAAGGCAAACCTTTGATATCCTTACAAAAATCAGGGTGCTTCGAAAATCTTCTGTCCTCAATTGTTTCTGGCTTGCTCAACAAAACAAGAGACGGCACTCCGTTTGCCTCAACAGCTTTTCGTAATATTTTTTGGACAACATCCCCGACGCCAGAATCACCACCTGCCAAACCCAAATGCTCCCGTCTCATTTCAATCACAGCGCCACCTGGACGACCCTCAAAAAGCAATTCTTCATGGCCAATATCGTCAAGATCAACATGGCCCTTATTATGGCCTTTTTCTCTAGAGGATGATAAAGCCAAATCTCCATCAAAAACATAAGATAGTTCACTCATACTAATTTATTAAAGGAATGAATCCTAACACAACAGCAATATCTGGCCATTACATAGACTTTACAATGATATAAAATGTTATAGATTACCAAAAAGGCCAAATAACAAGCCGCGCATGCATCTCACCTCCCTCATTTTCGACTGGGGCGGCACCCTCTACGACAACAACACGGAGTCCCCGTTCCCGGATTCCAAGCAAGTTCTGGAACATTTTTCCAGAAAATATTCTCTCGCCGTCGTATCTTTCGCAGACGACATGGCTGAGATGAACCGCCGCTTCGACATTCTAGAAAAATTCGA
>CAZHDA010000027.1:0-9821 GCA_964531125.1 uncultured Candidatus Peribacteria bacterium | reverse complement strand
CTAATATAGCCCCGTGCACACCAATTTTCTCGTCATCGGCTCCGGCATCTCCGGACTCAACTTCGCCCTCAACGCAGCCAAAAAAGGCAAAGTCTTGCTAATCACAAAAAAACTCCTCCTCGACGCAAACACAAACTATGCCCAAGGCGGCATCGCCGCAGTCCTCGGCCAAACCGACGACATCGAAAAACACATCGCCGACACACTAAAAGCCGGCGCATACCACAACAATCGCCGCGCCGTCCGCTTCATGGTCACGCATTCCGCTGAAGCAATTCATCGTTTGCTCGACCTCGGCGTCCCTTTTGAAAAAGAACATGGAAAACTCAAACTTTCCCGGGAAGGCGGCCACGGACTTCACCGAATAGCTTTTGTCGGCGATCGCACGGGAGCCGAAATCGAAAAAACTCTCATCGCAAATGTCAAAAAAAATCCACGCATCCAAATTCTTGAAAACACAACGGCCCTGAAACTGCTTGTCAAAAATAAGGTCTGCTACGGCGTCGCAATCCACGGCAAAAACATCTACGCCGACCAGACTATCCTCGCCACCGGCGGTCTCGGCCAGATTTTCAAATTCACCACTAATCCCAAAATCGCAACCGGCGACGGCCTCGCCATGGCAATCGAAGCGGGCTGCAAAGTTAAAGATTTGGAATTTATACAGTTTCATCCCACCGCTCTCGCCAAACCACTCTCACCTCTTTTTCTGATTTCCGAAGCCGTCCGCGGTGAAGGCGCAAAGCTCGTAAACACCGTAAGAAAGCGCTTTACCAACGAGCTAACATCACGTGACATCGTCGCCCGCGAAATTTATCGCGAACAAATTTCCGGTCCGGTCTATCTCGACATTCGTCACAAGAGTAAAGAATTTCTACAAAAGAGATTCCCGCAAATTTATGCAAAATTAAAATCTCTCGGAATCGACATGTCAAAAGATTTAATTCCCGTCACGCCTGCCGCACATTACTCATGCGGCGGCATCGTCACGGATCTTCATGGACAAACATCTGTAAAAAATCTTTTTGCATTCGGCGAAGTCGCCTGCACCGGTGTCCACGGCGCCAACCGCCTGGCCTCAAATTCGCTTCTGGAAGCCCTCGTTTTCAGCAATCAAATTATAAAAAAACTTCAGAAATCCACTTCCCTTCCTCCCAAATTCCCAATCATAAAATCCGCTCCCGCTTCACTCTCCCACCAAAAACAAATCAAAGAAATCATGTGGAATTACTGTGGCATCATCCGCGATCCGGAAAAAATTAAAACCGTCGCAATTCCTAAAATAAAAAAACTTCTCGCCGTATCTAAACAAAACACGCTCGCAGTCGTAGCCCTGGCAATTTTAGCCTCTGCCTCAGAAAGAAAAAACTCTCTAGGATGTCATTTCGTGGAATAAAAGTTTCTTCTAAACAACAACTGCCATCTTTTTCTTAACAACTTTCAAATCAATACTGTGTGCAATCGCATGATGCTCACGACAAAGCGGAGCCATGAATCTCGGATCGTGCGCTTTCACTAGCCCGAATCTCGCAGTATGATGCACAGTTTCCGCAGATTTTTTGCAATTCGGCACGGCGCATTTCGTGCCATACTCTTCATGTAAAACTCTCATGGTTTTGACTGAAATATATCTCGATTTGCCAGTCTCGGTCATCTTTGCAATTGTCGACTTTTTCTCTTCTATTTCTTCCTCTCTCTCTTTCAATAATTCCAAAATAAGCTCGTTTATATCAATACCTTTTCCTTGCAGATCCGTTAATTTTTCAACCACCTCGCCGGACAGTTTCAGCTTTTCAAGTTTGCTCTCAAACAAGCCATCTTGATCCTCGTTTTTTTGCCCGGGCAAAAACTTTTCTGTCACCATCCGCCCATTTTCAGCGCGCATATCTCTCGCCAAAGTTTCCAGCGCACCTTTTGGCAGTAGCCTCACCTGATCCGCCAAAAAACTCTGGTTCTCAACTGTCGCCACCGCTGCCACTCTCACAAGTTTCCCAACGCTCACTTTTCCACTGGTCAAAAGCTCTTTCAGCGCGGGCTTGTCTGCGAATTTTTGGTCCAGACTCAAAGCCAGTTTCACCTGCGCCTCGCTCAAGCCGGCCAGCTTAAAAGCAAATTCAAAAATCGAACCAAAACCATTTTGCAAATAGAGCTTCCGCCTCTCCACCTCAGGCAATAGACCCGCAAATTTATTCCGCCACTCCAGAGCTTGCCTCCCGTATTGCCTGCAAAGCTCATACAGTTTTTCATCACTCAAAATATTCTCATTCATGATTTTTGGATTAAATAATAAGAAATAGCGACTCCTGAATTTTAGCTCCCCCTAGCCAAAAATCAAGCATTTGGGCTGGCAAAAGACGCAAAAATATTGCACGATAAAACTCGGTTTTTCAGCTAACAGAAGCCCAGGATTAAGATTGCAATTCTTCAAGAATATTGCGCTATCGAATTTAATTCGCGGCTCAAAAAAGCCACAAATCAACACTTCGTGGAATGAAGCTTCTCCTCCTGATCAGCCATCTGCAAATCCTCAATAATCTCACCTATATTCCCCTCCATAATACTGGGCAAATTACTGTAATTTTTGTTTATCCTGTGATCTGTCAACCTGTCCTGAGGAAAATTATAAGTACGTATTTTTTCACTACGATCGCCACTTCCGATCTGGCTTGACCTCTGTTCGCCGCGTTCCTCTCGCAATCTCTTTTCCTCCATCTCATAAAGTCTGGTCCTCAGAACTTTCATCGCCTGCGCCTTATTTTTCAACTGTGATTTTTCGTCCTGACAAATAACAACCAGCCCGGTTGGAATATGAGTGATTCTCACGGCGGACTCGGTTTTATTCACACTTTGCCCACCGTGACCACCGGCTCTAAAAACATCAACTCGAAGATCCTGATCCCTTATCGCAATATCCACTTCCTCCGCTTCCGGGAGCACTGCAACCGAAATTGTAGAAGTATGAACCCGCCCCTTATTTTCTGTCACCGGCACTCGTTGCACGCGATGCACGCCACTCTCATATTTAAAAATTCCATAAGCATTTTCTCCTCTTACAGCAAAAACCATCTCCTTTATGCAGTCAGGTGCGCCTTCACTTTTACTCATCAATTCGACCTTAAAACCCTTTCCCTCGGCAAACCTAAAATACATTCTGGAAATTTCTCCGGCAAAAAGCGCGGCCTCATCTCCACCGGCCGCAGCACGAATTTCAATAATACAATCCCTTTCATCATTTGGATCTTTCGGCAAAAGCTCAACCTTTGCCCTCGCCTCCAGTTCCACCAATTTAGCCTTCGATTCCTCCAATTGAGTCTCCGCCAGCTCCATTAATTCTTTTTCGGTCCCATTTAAAATTTCCTCGGCTTCCACTTTTGAATTAGTCGCATCACGATATTCCTTGGCCAGCCTAGCCGCATTCCCAAGCGACTTATAGCGTCGCGACAAATCTCTGTATAGATTTTGATCGCCAATCACAGCAGGTTCAGCCAGCTTATTTTGCAATTCCAAATATTCTTTTTCAAGTCTCTCCAATTTTTCCAACAAAATATCCATATGCGCAATCTTACACTAAACTTTACTCACCACAAACAGCCTGTCGATTCCAGCCAAATCCTTTTCAATCCGCCAACTATGTTCAAAATATTTATTCAGCAATTCTTTCAGCGCCTCACATTGTCCATCCCCAAACTCTCCAAACATGGCTTCAAACCGCACTTTTTTATCAGCAATCTGTTGAAATAATTTTTTATACAACTCCAGTCCATTCACGCCTCCAAACAAGGCGGAATTCGGCTCATATTTTTTCACATCCCTTTCCACAAAATTATTTTTCTCCGTCCCTATATAGGGCAGATTTGCAACAATCACATCAAATTTTTCATCTTCTTCCGCAAACTCCAACAAGTCACCCTGAAAAAAATGAATTTTATCCTCAACACCATGCTGCGTTGCGTTTAATCGAGCCACCTCGAGCGCGTCATCACTCATATCCACAGCCTCAATTTCACAATCCGTTTCTTCCAAATTTTTGGCGATACTCACGGCAATATTCCCGCTTCCGGTCCCGACATCCAAAATTTTCCAATGATTTCTTCTTTCTGAATTATCCTTCAAATATCCTAGAACTTCAGCCACCAACATCTCTGTCTCCGGTCTCGGAATCAAAACTCTATTATCAACAAAAAAATCCAATCCGTAAAATTCTTTTTTCCCTACTATATAAGCAACCGGCTCACCCAAAATTGCCCGTTTCTCGTACTCAAAAAACAACGAAACCAAATCTTCGGCGACCTCTTTTTCACTCCAAGCGATCAGGTACTCCCTGTCCTCCCCCAAAACATATGCCAACAAAATTTCAGCATCCAAAAACCGGATCTTAGAATTTTTGAGCAACTCCCTGATTTGCATTTAATAGAATTTGGTCTTCTCACGGAGCGATCTGTAATATGTGCGCATTTTGGCACTCGCTCGCATATATCGTCTAGTTGGTTTGCGCTTGTGATAGCGCTCTTCACGAATCTTAACCAATTTACGACTGGACTGCACGCGTTTGTTGAACCGCGAAATACATCGCTCATTTGACTCCTTCTCATTTTTGTAAACTACAACTTTCATGTATAAATCACCTCCTTTTTTGAATTATTTGAAAATAGCAAAAGCAGTATACAAGCCAAGAAATAAATATCAAGTAAAAACTAAATATCCAGATTCTTCACTTTCTTTGCATATGCCTGAATAAATTTCTTTCTCGGAGCAACCTCGGAACCCATAAGCGTATCAAAAACCTGATCGGCCCGTTCGGCATCATCGATAGTCACCTTCAACATAACGCGTCTTTCCGGATCCATCGTTGTTTCCCACAGCTGTTCGGGATTCATTTCACCAAGACCTTTATATCGTTGGATAGAATATTTAGCACCCTTTCCAAGAGATTTTAGATGAGACTCTTTTTCCTCATCACTGTAGACATATTTCACGCTCCTGCCTTCGGCAACTTTATAGAGCGGAGGTTGAGCAATATAGATATGCCCCTTTTCAATAAGCTCCCTAAAATATCTGTAGAACAAAGTAAGTATCAAAGTACGAATATGAGCACCATCCACATCGGCATCTGTCATGATCACAACTTTATGATAGCGAAGTCTCTCAATATCAAAACTCTCTCCGATACCTACACCAAGAGCAATCACCAGACTTTTCACTTCATTATTAGCCAAAATTTTATCAAGCCGGGCCTGCTCAACATTGAGAATTTTACCTCGAAGCGGCAAAATAGCTTGAATATGACGGTTTCGTCCCTGCTTGGCACTGCCTCCGGCACTATCTCCCTCAACTATGAAAAGTTCGGATTCCTCCGGACTTCGACTCGAACAGTCTGCCAATTTTCCAGGTAAAGTCATGCCCTCCAAGGCACCTTTTCGAATCACGGTATCTCTGGCCGCCCTTGCAGCCATTCTGGCCCTGGCCGCCAACAAACACTTCCCTACCACACCTCGCGCATCCGCGGGATGCTCCTCCAGATACTCGGTAAAAGTTTCATAAAATACAGAATCAACAGCCGTCCTCATCTCTGCATTACCGAGCTTGCTTTTGGTTTGACCTTCAAATTGCGGATTCGCCAACTTCACAGACACGATAGCAGTTAAACCTTCGCGCACATCGTCAGCAGTCAGATTGTCATCTTTTTCCTTAAGCAATTCATTCTTGCGGGCATAGTTGTTTATAGCTCTTGTCAGCGCGGTCTTGAAACCGGTCATGTGCATACCACCCTCAGTGGTATGTATATTATTTGCAAAAGTATAAATCGTCTCCTGAAAAGAAGTGTTGTATTGCAAAGAAACCTCCACCAAACCAACACCTCCTTCGGCTTCTTTTTCAATATAAACAACAGAACCTATCGATTCCTTGTTTTTGTTTAAATGTTGGACATAAGACTTTATTCCACCTTCAAAATAAAACTTATATTTTCTATCCCTCTCCCGTTCGTCAACCACGGAAATCGTCACACCTTTGGTCAAATAAGCCTGTTGTCTAAGACGATTCAAAATAGTAACAAAATTCAACTCGACGGTATCAAATATCTCCTTGTCAGGATAAAAAGTAATCTTTGTACCTCTTCTGTCTGTCTTTCCGGTCACCTTCATCTCGCCTCCGGCATCACCGCGATGATATTCCTGCATATGAATTTTCCCGTCACGATAAACCTCAGCGATTGTCTTTGAAGAAAGCGCGTTCACGACCGAAACACCTACTCCGTGCAAACCACCGGAAACCTTATATCCACCACCTTCGCCAAATTTTCCACCGGCGTGCAAAACAGTCAAAACCGTTTCCAGAGCCGATTTTCCCGTCTTTTTATGTTTGTCCACCGGAATACCTCGTCCATTATCGTCAACGCTACAACTCCCGTCTTTATGTAGAATCACATCAATATTCGTACAAAAACCGGCCATCGCTTCATCTATGGCATTGTCCACGATCTCCCAGACCAGATGATGAAGACCTGTAACATCCGTCGAACCGATATACATACCGGGCCTTTTTCGCACCGCGGACAAACCTTCCAAGACCTGTATCTGATCCGCACTATATTCCTTGGACGCCAAATCCTTAGCTGTATTCATAGAAAAAAAAGTCAAAAAAATCGACAGCAGTCTAGCATACCACCCCAAGTCTGTCAGTAGAAAATTTCTAGCGCAAAACCTTGCCGTCTTTCTCAATTCTGGCCTTGGCCGCAACCACGCTCTTCAATTCTTCCAATGTGTATTCTCCGTCCATCACAAGCGGCTCACCGTTAACGGTTATAAAAACATTACTGACTTTTTCCCTGTTTGCTGAATAATCCACGGTGGCCAACGCATTTTTATATTCCGAAAGAAATATTCCATCCAATCTATAAATCGCGTTGTCTTTGTCCACGATCATCACATTATCTTCCGTAGCGGTAAACCCGGCTTCCACAAACAAATTCGCAAGATATCGCTTCAGTGTTCGTTCGGCATTTGTCTCCTGCCCAAGCTCTTCAGGCGTCGCAGCCCCATTCTCTCCGACCAGATTGGCAAATTGAGCTTGGATCAAAGTTAGCACACTCTCCAGTTTTATCGGCCTGTCTGAAACAAGCTTATCATACGCATAAACATCCTTTACGATCTGATTGTCACGATCATATGTCGCCTTAAAATTATACCCTCCGACCACGGCGCTTATCTCCACATATCTTTGAGACAAATCCTTTATTTCACCGACAGAGACATCTCCATAATCAGGTATTTGGGCAAACACATCTTTGATTGCCTTCACAACATCCTCTTTGCTTACATCGGCTTCCACCTCTTCACCCAGCACATCCTTTTGAATATTTATAAAGCTCCAGATTTTGTCACGATCACTCAGATAAGACTTGTACCTTTCAGCATGAGTTAGCCCATAAGTCTTTGAAGAATTATATTCGGGGCTGTTTAGATATCCCCAAAAATCATCTATATCGCTCAACTGATTTTGGAATAATTCGATCACGGCCACACTATGATTGTCGGCCGGCATCAAATCATCAACCTCTCTCAAAAGTCTCGTCAAAATTTCTCTCGCGTCATCAACGACAACTTTTTCTTCAAAGAAAAATTTCTGCAAATGTTTTATCAAAACAATTTTCTCGCTGATCAAATCCTGGCTTACCTCCTCTCTAACCTGACTTTCAGCATATTGTTTCAGCAGCTCCTGCTCAATTGCATTTTTCATCGCAAAATACGCATCTTTATAAAAGACGACCTCTCGTTCAAGCAACCCGTTAAACATCTGATTCTGATCGGAAATAAATTTCAGATAAACCTCCTTATCCGCAAATCCGCCAAACATGCGATCCAGATTTTGATAGTAAATATCCAATGCGGATTGCGCCTCAACAGGATTCAATTTTAAGGCCTTCTGCAAATTTTGTCGTCTCAAATTTAAAGCCGCCTCTCCACCGACCTGATCAAACAAAAGTCCAAAAACTTCTGACTGAGAGCTCTCCGGACCAAAAAGCAAAGACTTTCGCAGATAAGGATCGTATCTATCCTCCAGTTCTCCGGACACTGTGTACAAAGCCTGCTTAAAAGCATTCAAATTTTTCTGCATAGCGTCCGCTTGATTTTTCCCCGCAAAATACAAAGCGTTATCCAAATAAGTAAAAACATGGTCAAACAAAACAGCATCCTTTTTTGCAGGCACAAAAGCCAAATTTTCCTCAGCCCAAAAAACAGACCTGCCAATCAATCCGTCATCGGTTCTTGCACCACGATAGTTCAACTCAGATATAAAATTTTGCCTAGCATTTTCTAAAAAAGTCGAATCCGCCTTCAAATTTTCGCTCGCAAATTGTTCATTAAAATCCGTATCTTGAAGATCAACCACCTTGAACTCCTTCACGATTTTTGATGGCAACAAGGTTTGCAAACGATCGGTAATTTTACCCATTGGAATTATTGCTTTTTCACCCGCGTCCACAAGCAAACGATTTATAAACAACGGATTGTATTCGTCAAATAAAACAACATCTTCACCAAGATCTTCCAAAAATCCGACATAAACTCTTCCGGAATAAACCTTCAAAACAGCCTGCTTTCCATCAAAGTTCAAATCAAATTCAGCCAGATCAGGAATAATAACGGTACTACCGGCAAAAACATTTACCCTATCCGGACTGATAGCAAAATTTCCCCACACCCTACCACTTTCCAATCTAAACAAAGACCTATTCAACACAGACATTTTAGGATTGGAAGACTGATCAAATTTAAAAGAATAATTTTCCGGGAATACATTTGCCGTGTCATAATTAAATGAACTAATTTTTTGATCACCCAGCGCATCAGCCTTTCCAAAAACACTATTCTCTAAAGCAAAATTCGCAAACACCACGCTAAAACCAATTAACCCAAAAACAACAGTCTTCGCTAGTTTCAGCACAAATTCTCGCGGGAACCGTCCTTTTTCAGACTTCTCCGCTACAGGTGCCAATATTTGGATATTTTGCAGATCCATATACATTGATAATCCACTAATTATAGCATAAAAAAGCCAAAATCTCAATTTCCACCCTCTTGACAAACCTTCCGTTTGAGTTAAGATAGCAATCCAAGCAAAAATATGACAAAAGTACCAGATCATACAGATTTTGAAGAAGAAGATGTGAAGCCTCCGGCCCAAGGTATAGACGAGGTAAATCCCGGAACGACGATGGCGCCGCAAACCGATCAAGGAGCCCCGCTTGAACCTATAGAGCTTATGACACTGCCAACACAAGTGCAGAGCTTCATAGCCAATGCTGGAGAGGATTTTAAACCCGAAATACCGGACAAACTCTTAGAAATCACGAAAATCACCTCTCCTGATTTTTACGCATTCCTTGAAGTATTTTTGAGCCGCGACCTGGGAAAACTGGACAAGACATTCAAGGCAAAGATAGAAACAAACGACAGAATTTCTCCAATGGAAAAAATTGTCGCAAAAATCCTCTTTCACACAGCAACCTTAAGTGAGGAAAAAGTTCCGGAACTTTTTTTGGACTTCTACGATGAATTAAAAAACGACAGCTCTGATGAACAGCTTATAGCGCTCTATCATGAGGTTATCAGCAATATTTGGCAAAGACTCGGCAAACATCATACCAGCCTGTTTGTCGCAATGTTTTTCCGCATGTACGAATTACGCGAGATACCACGCATGGAATTTTTGTTTGAGAAAATTTCAGCAGACAAGTTCATCCCGGAAAACATTAAATTATGCTGTGAAATGTTCTTGAGATACTCGCAAGCAGATCACGAAAACGCATATCGCCTATT
>CAZHDA010000026.1:0-12793 GCA_964531125.1 uncultured Candidatus Peribacteria bacterium | reverse complement strand
TGACTACAGGAAATATGACATGGGTCCTGTTGCCCGTTACAAATTAAACAAGCGTTTCGATCTCAAGACGCCAAATAATAAAAAATTCCACACTTTCCAGGTGGAAGATCTTATTCAAATTTTAAAACATCTGATCAAGCTAAATAATGGAGAAGTTGAACCGGATGACATCGATCATCTCTCCAATCGTCGTATCCGTGCCGTTGGAGAATTGGTTCAAAACAAGTTCCGCGTAGGTTTGCTCCGTACGGATCGTATCGCGAAAGACCGCATGACAGTAATGGATCTCGAAACAGTCACCCCTACGCAGCTTGTAAATTCAAGGCCGATCACGGCCGCGCTTCGCGAATTTTTTGCCAGTTCACAGCTTTCTCAGTTTATGGATCAAACAAATCCACTGGCCGAACTCGAACACAAACGCCGTTTATCAGCCATGGGTCCGGGAGGTCTGTCCCGTGAACGCGCTTCCTTTGATGTGCGTGATGTGCACCCTTCACATTATGGACGAATCTGTCCTATTGCCACGCCGGAAGGTCCAAACATCGGTTTGGTCGTTCATCTGGCTACATACGCAAAAATAAATGAATACGGTTTTATTGAAACACCGTTTCAAGAGGTTGCCCACACGGCAAAAAACAACGAGAAAGCTTTGGTAGGCCACACAGCCGCCGAAACCGTGGAAAATCGTGGCAGCGTCATCGTAAAAGCCGGCGAAGTTATAGATGAAAAAGCCGCGAAACGGATCGCGTCAACAAATCTTACGGAAATTAAAGTCCGTCCACATATTACCGGTAAAATTTCTTATTTCGACGCGGAAGAAGAAAAAGTTCTCGTAATTGCACAAGCTAATTCCCCGTTAAACGAAGTTGGCGAGTTTGACACGAGCCGCGTTTCCGCCCGTAGAAAAGGCGAACCGACACTGACTCATATCAACGACCTGACACATATAGATGTTTCACCAAAACAGATTATTTCGATCACAACCGCGCTGATTCCATTCCTTGAACACGATGACAATACCCGCGCGTCCATGGGTTCAAACATGCAACGACAAGCCGTATCTCTGGTCTCGCCAAAATCCCCTGTCGTGGGTACCGGTATTGAGGAAATCTCTGCAAAATCCTCCGGACAGGTTATTACTGCGGAACGCGATGGCACAGTTTCATATGTGGACGCCAGCATGATCACGGTTGTTTACGATAACGGTAAAAAAGTAAATTACGAACTTTCCGTATACAATCGCTCAAATCAAGGCACATGTCTGCATCAACGCGCCGTGGTAAGCAAAGGACAGAAACTCAAGAAAGGAGACCTCCTCGCTGAAGGCCCTGCAGTGCAGGACGGAGAATTGGCTCTCGGCCAGAACCTGCTCGTTGCATACATGGCCTGGGAAGGCTTCAACTATGAAGATGCTGTTGTTATTTCCGAACGCCTCGCGCGGGAAGGATTTTACGACTCGGTTCATATTGAAAGTTTCACTGTAGATGTCCGTGAAACAAAACTCGGCCCTGAAATCATTACCCGGGATATTCCAAATGTAAGCGAAACCAAATTAAAAGATCTTGATGAAGACGGAATCGTACGCATAGGAGCGACTGTCCATGAGGGAGATATTCTCGTCGGAAAAATCACGCCAAAAGGCGAAACCGAACTGACCGCTGAAGAGCGACTGCTCAGAGCGATCTTCGGAGACAAGGCCCGTGATGTAAAAGACACTTCGCTGCGCCTACCGGGCGGCGAAGGCGGAAAGATCGTCGGAATTCAGCTTTTCACGAAAGATTATGGAGATGAATTACCCACCGGCGTTCTAAAACAAATCAAAGTCGATGTCGCTCAGACACGAAAAATTTCAATCGGTGATAAAGTAGCCGGCCGTCACGGTAACAAAGGTGTTATTTCAAACATAGTTCCTACCGAAGACATGCCATTCCTTCCGGACGGCACATCTGTGGATATTGTCTTGAACCCGCTCGGCGTAAGCAGTCGTATGAATATCGGACAGATTCTCGAAACTCATCTCGGTTGGGCCGCAGTTAAACAAGGTTTCAAGGTGGCAACTCCGGCTTTGAACGGAATAACCACGGAACAGATCACGGCCGAATTGAAAAAAGCCGGACTGCCGGAAGACGGGAAAATTCAACTTTTTGATGGTAAAAGCGGAGAACCTTTTGATTCAAAAACTACAGTCGGTATCGCTTACATCATGAAGCTAAGCCACTTGGTCGAAGACAAGATTCACGCCCGTTCAGTAGGTCCATACTCCCTTGTCACGCAACAACCTCTCGGAGGAAAAGCCCAACACGGTGGTCAGCGTTTCGGAGAAATGGAAGTTTGGGCTCTGGAAGCATACGGCGCCGCGCACATCTTGCAGGAAATGCTTACGATCAAGTCCGACGATGTTTACGGCCGCGCAAAAGCATATGAATCGATTGTAAAAGGCGAACTTATCAAACGACCGCGCGTTCCTGAATCCTTCCATGTTTTGGTCAAAGAACTTCAAAGTCTCGGTCTTTCTGTAAAACTTCTCGAAGGAGCCGCTCCGGTCGACGAACTCGAACCAGAAGAGATCCTTGATGAAGATCCCGAAGCCCGCGAAGAGGTTGCCCTCAGCGTCGCAAAAGAAATCAGCAAAGAAAGCGCAGGCACCTCAAGCGACAAAGGTAATCTTGAAGGCATGACGGAGGCGGATCTCAAAGACGCCTTTGATGAAGAATAATTCAACAATTTAAATCAACTATCTAACAACTGAAACAATGCGCTCGATAAACAAAGTAATCTTGATTGGAAATCTCACTCGCGACCCGGAAATGCGTCAGACTCCAAACGGCCAAAATGTCACGACTTTCGGCATGGCCACGAACAGGAAATGGGTCACGAAAGACGGCAATCACAACAGTTCTGCCGAATTTCACGAATGCGTAGCATGGGCCCATCTGGCTGAAATTTGCGCAAATTATTTAAAGAAGGGACACCTCGTTTATGTTGAAGGTTACCTAAAAACACGCAGCTGGGACACTCCGGAAGGCGTCAAAAAATTCAAGACCGAAATCGTCGTTCAGGATATGATTTTATTGGAGAAAAAGAAAACCGCTGAAGCCGAAAACGGCGAAGGTGCGGAACCGGACTATATTCCGGAACAAACGGAAGAAGCTCCTATCACCGACGAAGACAATCCTATCGACAAAGATCTCGGTATTTAACATTTTAATAAATCAAATTTATTATGGCTCAACACCACGAAAAAACGAGCGATCCTCAAAAGAGAGATAATTTTACATCAATCGCTCTGTCGGTCGCGTCTCCGGAAGAAATTTTGGCTTGGTCTCACGGCGAAGTCAAAAAACCGGAAACGATCAATTACAGAACTCAAAAGCCGGAAAGAGACGGGTTGTTCTGTGAAAAGATTTTTGGCCCGACCAAAAACTGGGAATGTTATTGTGGTAAATACAAACGCATCCGTTATAAAGGTGTGATTTGTGAAAAATGCGGTGTTGAAGTCACAAGATCCTCGGTTCGTCGCGAACGCATGGCTCATATCAAGCTGGCTGTTCCGGTTACACACATTTGGTTTTTGCGCTCCACGCCAAGTCGTCTCGGACTTCTCCTCGATATGCCGGTAAAAACTCTTGAACAGGTTGTTTATTTTGCCGCTTATATCGTTTCGGAAGTCGATGAAAAAGCGGTGGAGAAAGCCACCGAGGAATTAAAAGCAGAGTATAAACAACAGAAAAAAGAAATTCAGGAAAAATCAAAAAAGGAGCCTGAAAACGAAAAAAGTCTGGCCCGCGATTTGGAAGAAATCGACTACCAATTTTCCGACCTTAAAGATTCTTTGGACAAATTAAAAGTCGGGCAGGTTTATTCCGAAATTGAATATCGCCGTCTCTCCATGAAATTCGGTCATGTTTTCAAAGCCGGCACCGGCGCCGAAAGCATTCGTGACATTATTTCAAAAACCGATCTTAAGAAAACAATCGTAAGACTCGAAGCCGAGGCTAAGAAATCCAGCGGTCAAAAGCAAAAGAAATTACTAAAACGCATCAAACTAGCCAGCAGTCTCGCCAAATCCGGCATCAAACCGGAATGGTTTATCATGACTGTTCTGCCGGTTATTCCACCGGATCTTCGTCCTATGGTTCAGCTCGATGGCGGCCGCTTCGCGGCCTCGGACTTAAACGATCTCTATCGCCGCGTCATCAACCGAAACAACCGCCTGAAACGACTCATGTCCATCGGTGCTCCGGAAGTTATCTGCCGAAATGAAAAACGCATGCTTCAGGAAGCCGTTGACACTCTGCTAAACAACAGCGCGCGTCAGGGCCGCACCGTTTTCAATTCCGGAGACAAACGCAAACTGCGTTCCCTCTCCGACATGTTAAAAGGGAAACAAGGCCGATTCCGCCAAAATCTCCTTGGTAAACGCGTCGATTATTCCGGTCGTTCAGTTATCATCGTCGGTCCAAAGCTTAAACTTCATCAATGCGGTCTGCCAAAACTTATGGCGCTCGAACTTTTCAAACCCTTTGTAATCGGTCGCCTGATTCGCGACGGCTACGCTCACAATATAAAGAACGCCGAAAAACTTATTCAAGGAAATCGCCGTGAAGTTTGGGACATCCTCGAGGAAGTCACTATCGACCATTTTGTTCTTCTGAATCGTGCGCCTACTCTTCATCGTCTCGGTATTCAGGCCTTTCAACCTGTTCTCATCGAAGGTAAAGCCATTCAGGTTCATCCCCTGGTTTGTACCGCTTTCAACGCCGACTTCGATGGCGACCAAATGGCTGTCCATGTACCACTCTCGACAGGCGCTCAAAAAGAAGCTCACGAACTTATGCTTTCCGCGCACAATCTGCTCAAACCTTCAGCCGGAGAACCGATCGTCACGCCAACTCAGGACATGGTGCTCGGCTGTTACTACCTCACAAAAATGACAAAAGGCCTCAAAGGTGAAGGCATGCAATTTGCAAATATCGAAGAAGCAATTATCGCTTATCAAAGCGGACATGTTCATTTGCAAGCTCTTATAAAATGCCGTTTCCGTGGAGAAATTCGCGAAACCACGGTTGGTCGATTGATATTCAACAGTCAGGTTCCTGAGGAAATGCCTTTTGAAAATCAGGCCATGGGCAAGAAGCAGCTTTCAAATCTGGTCTCGGAATGTTTTGAAAAATTAAGCCTCAAAAAAACAGCTATCCTTGTCGACAATCTTAAAGACATCGGATTTAGATTTGCCACCCGTTCAGGCATCACGATCAGTCAGGCAGACATGCTTATTCCAAAAGAAAAAGACAAGATCGTGGAAGAAAGTTCCGAGATCGTCCGTCAAATCAACAACCAGTATTGGAAAGGTCTGATCACGGAAAACGAACGCTATCTTCACACGATTTCAGTTTGGTCAAAAGCCAAATCAGAAATCACGAAATACATGATCAACGAGTTCGACGAAACAAACAATATTTTCTACATGGTCGATTCCGGCGCCCGTGGAAATTGGGGTCAGATCGCCCAGCTCTGCGGAATCAAAGGCCTCGTTGCAAATCCTGCCGGTAAAACTATCGAGCTCCCGATCAAGTCCAGCTTAAAAGAAGGCTTCTCAATTTTGGAATACTTCATCGCCACGCACGGAGGCCGCAAAGGTAAATCCGATACAGCCTTGAAAACGGCTGAAGCCGGTTACCTCACGCGCCGTTTGGTCGACGCAAGTCAGGATATCGTCATCCGCGAAGAAGATTGCGGAAGTGAAAGTTCTCACGAAATCACCAGAGAAGAATCCGAAATCATCGGTGAAAAATTTGAAGTCCGTGTCTATGGTCGAACAATAGCCGAAGACATGAAAGATCCAAAAACAGGAAAAGTTCTCGCAAAGAAAGGCGAGATCGTAGAAAAAGAAACTTTGAAACGCATCGTCGAAAGCAAAGTCGATCACTTAAGAGTGCGTTCCATCATGACCTGCCAAACCGAAAGCGGAGTTTGTATGAAATGTTACGGCAAAGATCTTGGTACAAACAAGGTCGTTCAGATTGGAACAGCGGTAGGTATCATCGCCGCGCAGAGTATCGGTGAACCGGGTACACAGCTGACAATGCGTACATTCCACATGGGAGGTATAGCTACTGAAGGAGGAGATATCACTCAGGGTCTTACCCGCGTAGAAGAACTTTTTGAAGCCAGAATGCCAAAGAGTCCTGCCGTGATTTCCGAAATCGACGGCGTCGTCAGCATTCATCAAAAAGGCAAACAGAGTGAGATCACTGTAACTTCTCACGAGCCGGTTGAACTCACGTACACTTTTGGTGAAGACATGAAACCTGTTGTCAAAGTCGGAGACAAGATAAAAGAAAAAACCATCTTGGCCAAAGCTGACGAGCACAAAGCAAATGTCAAAGCCTCCGAAGCCGGCAAAGTTGTCCGCATTGAAGACAATTTTATTATCATTCGCAGTCACGGTCAGGTTGTAAAAACCTACATGGCTCCGCTCGGTCGCACGGTAAAAGTGAAAAACCGCGCCACGGTAAAGAAAGGTCAGGCTCTAACCACAGGCCACTTGGATTTGAGACAGCTTATGATTTTGACCGACACTTACACCGTCCAAAAATACATCGTGAACGAAGTTCAAAGCATCTATGCCTCACAAGGTCAGAGCATCAATGACAAACATATCGAAATCATCGCGCGCCAAATGCTTTCGAAAGTTCGCGTGATCGATTCCGGTGATACCGAGCTTCTCCCTGGTGAGATCTTGGACATCATTCATTTTAGAAAAATCAACGAAGGATATACGAAGAAAAAGAAGAAACCGGCTATCGCCGAACGTCTGCTTCTCGGTCTGACACGCGTTTCTCTTTACACAGACAGCTGGCTTTCAGCAGCTTCTTTCCAGGAAACTATCCGTGTCCTTGTCGAAGCCTCTACTACAAACCGTATAGATAAACTTGCCGGCTTGAAAGAAAATGTGATTATCGGAAAACTGATTCCTGCCGGCGAAATCTACCGTCGAAAAAACCCGAAGGTTCTGCCAAAAGTCACGGCAAAAGAAGAAAAAGAAGAGGCTGACAAAGAAGCGGAAAACGCAATCTCGAGTGAGAATTACGAAAATCTATTGCCTGTCATATAGTTTTAATATAAATTAAGCGGGCTTTTATGCCAACAATCAACCAATTAATCAGGAATCCGCGCCGAACGCCAAAGAAAAAGAGCAAGTCTCCGGCACTCCAGGTTGTCTTCAATCACTTGACCAATCGTGGTGTAAGCCTGCCTTGTCCTTTCAAACGCGGCGTCTGCACGAAAGTCACGACCATGACTCCAAAAAAACCGAACTCGGCTCTACGAAAGATAGCCCGCGTTCGCCTTACAAACGGAATGGAAGTAAACGCTTACATTCCAGGCGAAGGCCACAATCTACAGGAACACTCGGTTGTTATGATTCGCGGCGGTCGTGTAAAAGATCTTCCTGGTATCCGTTATCATATTATCCGAGGCATGCTCGACACTCAGGGCGTCCAAAACCGCAAAAAAGGCCGTTCCCGTTATGGAGCCAAGAAGCCAAAGGAGGCAAAGAAATAATTTCTCTTAATCAATTATGAAAAAGAAAATCAAACAATACATTCCGGAAGACTCTTCTCCGGTTCAGGAGAAGTTTATCAACTACATCATGAAACAGGGCAAAAAATCCATCGCCCGCGAAATTTTTATTGAAACACTGAAAAACATCAGCAAAAAAACCAACAACGATCCGGAAAAAATCTTTAAAACCGCGATCGAAAATGTAAAACCGGCTATGGAGGTAAAAGCGAAACGAATCGGCGGCGCCGTTTATCAGGTCCCGCGTGAAGTTCCGCAAAACCGCCAAATCGCACTTGCGTTCCGCTGGATCATCGAAGCCGCCCGCGGCAAAAAAGGCGCCCCTATGTCTGTAAAGCTAGCCAACGAGTTGATCGAAGCTTCAAACGAAGCCGGCGCCGCCATCAAAAAACGCGACGACACTTTGAGGATGGCCCAAGCCAACAAAGCCTTCGCACATTTGGCGAAATACTAAACTTCTTGACTTCCCTACCCCATTCCTTATAATGCCCGCGCATTTTTCTTTAATGCATTTCTAATTTAATAATCCACTTTCCCCATGGCCGAAGACCTCCGTAAACTCCGTAACATCGGTATTATCGCTCACATCGATGCCGGAAAAACCACTACCACCGAGCGCATCCTTTTTTACACCGGAAAGACTTACAAAATCGGAGAAGTGCACGAAGGAGAGGCTGTCATGGACTGGATGGAACAGGAACGCGAACGCGGCATCACGATTACTTCCGCGGCCACGACCTGTTTTTGGACAATCCCTGGAACTGAAGATAAATACAGAATCAATATCATCGATACCCCTGGCCATGTGGATTTTACTGTTGAAGTGGAACGCTCTCTGCGAGTGCTCGATGGTGGCGTAGCCGTCTTCGATGGCGCCATGGGCGTCGAGCCCCAGTCCGAAACCGTCTGGCGCCAGGCCGACAAATACAATGTTCCGCGAGTCGCTTTCGTAAACAAAATCGACAAAATCGGCGGCGACTTTTTCATGAGCCTGGACAGCATACACAAACGCCTAAACCCAAATGCCGTGGCAATCCAGCTCCCGATCGGAGCAGAAGGCCAGTTTTCAGGCGTGGTCGACTTGGTCGAACAAAAAGCTTTCACATTTGAAGGCGAACACGGTGAAATCATCAAAGAAATTCCAATTCCGGAAGATCTGAAAGACAAAACCGCGGAATTCCGCGCCATCCTCATAGAAAAGGTGGCCGAAAACGACGACTCTCTCATGGAAAAATTCATCGCCGAACAGGAAATCACTGTCGACGAACTCAAAGCCGCTATTCGCCGCGCCACTATCACAAGCAAAATCTACCCTGTGCTTTGCGGTTCAGCTCTTCAGGACAAAGGCGTTCAGCTTGTTATCAATGCCGCATGTTTGTATCTTCCAAGTCCTATGGATCTGCCACCTGTAAAAGGCACGGATCCTGACACTGAAGAACCGATCGAACGAAAACTCGAAGACTCGGAACCTTTCTGCGCTCTCGCTTTCAAAATTGCAACCGATCCTTTCGTAGGCTCACTTACATATTTCCGTGTTTATTCAGGGAAATTGGAAGCCGGTTCATATGTTTTAAATGCCACGAATGGGAATAAAGAACGCGTCGGCCGCTTGATCCAGATGCATTCAAATAATCGCCAGGAAATCAAAGAGGTACACGCCGGAGATATCGCCGCGATCGTCGGACTAAAAAACACCACCACGGGAAACACTCTGTGCGACTTGGACAAACCGATTTTATTGGAATCTATTCACTTTCCGGACCCTGTTCTTCGTATCGCTATCGAACCAAAAACAAAAGCCGATCAGGAAAAAATGGGCATGGCTTTACAGAAGCTCGCGCAGGAAGATCCAACCTTCCGCGTCAGCTCGGATGAAGAAACAGGTCAGACCATCATCGCAGGTATGGGAGAACTTCATTTGGACATCCTCGTCGACCGTATGCGTCGCGAATTCAAAGTGGAGGCAAACATCGGCGCTCCGCAGGTCGCTTATCGCGAAACAATTACAAAAACCGTGGAAATGGAGGAAAAATACGCCAAGCAATCCGGCGGTCGTGGTCAGTTTGGCCATGTCTGGCTGGAGGTCAGTCCGCTTGAAGCTGGAAAAGGTTATGAATTTGAAAATGCCATCGTCGGAGGAAAGATTCCAAGAGAATATATTCCGGCCGTCGACAAAGGTATCCAGGAAGCCACATCCCGTGGCATCATCGCCGGATATCCGGTGGTGGACATCAAAGCCAAACTTTTTGATGGAAGCTACCACGATGTAGACTCCTCGGAAATGGCTTTCAAAATCGCCGGATCCATCTGTTTCCAAAACGCCGTCCGTCAGGCCGGCCCGATCATTCTCGAACCGATCATGAAAGTGGAGGTTTTGGTTCCGGACAATTATTTCGGTGATGTTATGGGAAATATTTCATCCCGTCGCGGTCAAATAGAAGAAACCGGAGATCGTGGAGTTGTTAAATTCATCAAAGCAAAGATTCCTTTGGCTGAAATGTTCGGTTATGCCACAGATTTGCGTTCTATGACACAAGGTCGCGGCAATTACACTATGGAATTTGGTCATTACGAAAAGGTTCCAAACAATGTGGCCGAAAACATTATCGCCAAAAAATCAGCCCGATAGCGAAAATTCCCTTGCGTCTCCACAACTTTTTCGCTAATATGCCGGCGCTTTAGCAAGCAAATATATATTATTTTTAATTTTCTAATCCCCCAAAAATATGGCAGAAGGAGTATTTGATAGAAGTAAGGTCCATGTCAACGTTGGTACAATCGGCCACGTCGACCATGGTAAGACTACGCTTACTGCAGCCATCACTACAGTTGCAGCAAAAAAATTCGGCGGTTCAAACAAGGCCGTCGCATTCGACCAAATCGATAACGCCCCTGAAGAGAAGGCTCGTGGTATCACCATCGCCACCTCACATCAGGAGTACGAAACAGCAAAAAGACACTACGCTCATGTCGACTGTCCGGGTCACGCCGATTATGTCAAAAACATGATCACTGGTGCCGCTCAGATGGATGGTGCGATTCTGGTAGTTTCCGCCGCTGACGGCCCGATGCCACAAACTCGTGAGCACATTCTTTTGGCCCGTCAGGTAAATGTTCCATACATCGTTGTTTTCTTAAACAAGATGGATATGGCCGATCCTGAAATCGCAGAACTTTCCGAAATGGAAACCCGCGAACTTTTAAAGAAATATGAATTCCCTGGAGACACTACTCCAATCATCAAAGGTTCAGCTTTGAAAGCTCTGGAAAATCCTACTGACGAAGCCGCTGCGAAACCGATTCTTGATCTTCTTGAAGCTCTCGACACTTTCATTCCGGATCCTGTCCGTGAACTCGACAAGCCGTTCCTGATGCCTGTAGAAGACGTATTCTCCATCAAAGGCCGTGGAACTGTAGCTACTGGTCGTGTCGAACAAGGCGTTGTAAATGTAAATGATGAACTCGAAGTCGTCGGCGTTCATGACACTCGAAAGGTTGTCGTGACCGGCGTTGAAATGTTCCGAAAGACTTTGGATCGAGGTCAGGCCGGTGATAATGTCGGTCTTCTCCTCCGTGGTGTTGAAAGAGAAGAAATCGAGCGCGGTCAGGTTTTGGCCAAGCCGGGTTCTATCACTCCTCACACAAAATTCGAATCACAAGTTTATGTTCTGACAAAAGATGAAGGTGGCCGTCACACTCCATTCTTCAAAGGCTACAAACCACAATTCTACATCCGAACTACAGATGTTACCGGTTCTTGTGAATTACCGGCCGGCGTAGAAATGGTTATGCCTGGTGATGATATCAAGATGGTCATCGAACTCGGCGCCCCGATAGCTATGGACGAAGGCACACGTTTCGCCATCCGCGAAGGCGGACGCACAGTCGGAGCCGGAGTGGTCGCAAAGATTCTGAAGTAGAGAGATTACACAAAAACATCAAAAAAGAGTTCCGAGAAATCGGAGCTCTTTTTTATTGCAAAACGATATCAACCTTTTTCACACCCTCGTTCACCTGCCAAAGCACCTCATCCCCTATCGACCTTCGAAAGGCTTCAACTCCGGCAATAATCCCATCGCGATAACTCATCGAGTCAGACAATAGGGCTCTCAAATGCGTGTCAGCAACTATAATTTTTCTGTCACCATTTACCAAAGACTCAAAACCGATTTCTTTGGATTGCAAATATGTTACGAAATTTTGAAAATCGTCCTCGGAAAGTCCGGAAACAATAAGACCATTTGAAGTTAAATCAATCTGGGCATTTTCAAATCGAAAACGCTCCAAAAGCATACCGGTCAGGAACTGCATTTCCTCTTCGCTTGGATAATACACCTCTGTTTCTTCACCGAAAGTCTCATTCAAAAAATTCTCTGTCATAAACACCGTCACTATCTCTGTTCCAGGTAGCAAGTTCACGCTCGCATCGCTTTTATCAAACGCATCAGACAAAGCACCGTAAAGTTGCCGTGCCTGATACACTCCATTCGCCTTCAAAGTGAAGACATATGCCTTCGCGGCTCCATGCTCCCGCCTCCTTGGCTCCTCAGCAAATCCACATCTGATTCCTGCCATCTCCTCATTGGAAATCGGATCACGATCATCAGCAACCCCATCACCGAATCCATGTCTCTTCCTTGTCAGTTCCTCAATATAAGAAATGAAACTCCTCTTCAACAAATCCAAAGGTTGCGAAACCTTAGCGTCAAAAGCGTCAGCTGGACAAGCGGCCACGCTCTCTCCATGAGTCGGATCTCCTTCAGCTCCTCCCATAGGATCAATTTTATTCTTGCTCCCCATAATACTCTTTTTATATAAAAATCAAGCATTGACTTTTTTTTGACCCTCATATATAAGTATCCACACAAATCGATATTTTACATGACCGCAAAGCAAAAAATCCGCATCAAGATCAAATCCTTCGACCATAAAGTGATCGATGAAACAGTCAAACTGATCATCGACACGGCCGAACGAACCGGCGCTATCATAGCCGGCCCGATCCCACTTCCGACAAAGATCGAAAAATTCACGGTAAACCGTTCCACCTTCGTCCACAAAAACGCCCGTGAACAGTTTGAGATCCGCACTCACTCCAGACTTATCGATATCACCGAAACCACTCCAAAGACTATCGAGTCTTTATCAAATTTGAGCCTCCCCGCCGGTGTCGGCATCGAAATTAAAATGCTTCAGGAACAGGCTTAGA
>CAZHDA010000025.1:11454-12891 GCA_964531125.1 uncultured Candidatus Peribacteria bacterium | reverse complement strand
CGTAGAGACAATTGTTCCGATAATAACAGCCGCCTTCAAAAAAATTGTTTTTGCCATTTCCTCTTCCAGATAATTTAAAAATAGAAAAAAATATCCAAAATATATTAAATAGCTGTGCAATCCCTGAAATCTTGAATAGCTCCCCCAAAAACTGATGTTTGGAGCGACTGAAAAAATAGTTGATACAACCAGACTCCCCATCCAAAGTATGGCAAGGCAACAAACGATTTTATTGTATCTGAACTTTAAACTTCCCTCTTTCAAAAACCTGAAGACTTCAAGCATCATGATCATGCCAAATAAAATTTCCAGGAAAACCAGCTTCGGTAATTCAAAAATATTTGAGCCGAATGGGTTGAAAATCAGAGCGGAAAGCCAAACGAGGGAGAGCAGACAGATGGTTTTCTTTTTCATAGGAGAAAGTTCTTTCCTATTATATAATCGAAGTCCAAAAACTGGAAATATGAGCGGCATTTTAGACAATTTAAATGAGAATCAGATCGAGGCGGTAACGCATTTTACAGGCCCTTTGCTGGTGATCGCCGGTGCAGGAAGTGGCAAGACTCGGGCGCTGACACACAGGATAGCTTATTTGATCGAAGAGAAAAGCGTAAATCCGTGGAATATTTTGGCAGTGACTTTCACGAATAAAGCGGCGAACGAAATGAAAAAACGAGTACTTAGGCTGATGTCGAAAAGTCGGGAATTTTCGATAAATGAAAATTTCAGTGATTTGCTACGGGATGATTTGCCTGCGATCGGGACTTTTCATTCAATATGCATGAGAATTTTGAGGAAGCATATTCATTTGCTGGATTATGAAAATTCCTTCGTGGTTTATGATACGGCCGACCAAACGATTTTGATGAAACGCGTGATGGAAGAACTACTGATTGAGGAAAAAAGAGTGAATCCCAAAGCGGTTCTCAACCATATTTCCAATGCCAAGAATCAGCTTATCGGACCAAAAGAATATTCCAGTTACGCTCACGATTATTTTGCCGAGAAAGTGGCCGAAATTTATCCGAAATATCAGTCCGCACTACAAAAAAATAATGCGTTGGATTTTGACGACATCATCATGAAAACCGTGGAGTTATTTTTAAAATTCCCAGAAATTCTGGACAGTTATCAAGAGAAATTTAAATTTATTTCTGTCGATGAATATCAGGATACAAACAGGGCGCAGTACGAACTGATCAAGCTGTTGGCTCAAAAGTACCGCAATTTGTGCGTGATCGGAGATGTTGACCAGAGCATTTACGGTTGGCGCGGAGCGACGATTCAAAATATTTTGGACTTCGAAAAAGATTATCCGGAAACAAAAGTCGTGGTTTTGGAGGAGAATTATCGATCAACTCAATTGATTCTCGACGCTTCAAACGAGGTTATCAGCAAAAATCAGCAACGAAAGGAAAAAAATCTTTGGACCGAACG
>CAZHDA010000025.1:1344-11354 GCA_964531125.1 uncultured Candidatus Peribacteria bacterium | reverse complement strand
CACAGAGCTTCCGAAATGATAAAGCATGTTTTGGACAGAAGCGGATATAAAAAAATGCTTGATGATGGTAGCGTTGAGGGCGAAGCGAGGCTGGAGAATACAGCCGAGCTTATTTCCGTGGCTCATAAATATGACGAGCTTGAGCCGGGGCTTTCACTGAATATCTTTCTGGAGGAAATCAGTTTGATCGCGGATATCGACTCCATGGATGAAAAAGACAACGCAGTAACCATGATGACCGTGCATTCCGCAAAAGGTCTTGAGTTTCAGCATGTTTTTATAACCGGCTTGGAAGAAGGGATTTTTCCACACAATAGAAGTATGCTGGATAGAAGCGAATTGGAAGAAGAGAGACGACTTATGTATGTAGCGATGACTCGCGCGATGGATCGCCTTTATTTTTTGCACGCCAGAACACGGATGTTGTATGGAGAATCCAGAACGAACGCTCCTTCTCAGTTTTTGGACGATATTAATCAGGAACTAATGGTCAGCAATTTTGGGGTACCGGCGAGAAGACATATGTCCGTGGCCGAAATTGAGAGACGGCCGATTCCTATTGAATTGGACAAAGGCATAGATATCGAACTTGGTGTAGGTGATAAAGTTCAACACAATTCGTTTGGAGAAGGCATCGTGATTGATATCAAAGGCGGCGTTGCAACAGTGGCTTTTCAAGATTCAAAAGTAGGAGTAAAAAAGCTGGCGCTAAGCGTGGCACCATTAAAAAAGATAAGTGCTTGACAGAAAATTGACACTCAATCTCAAAAAGCCTTAAATGTAGGGCATGTCCAATATTTATCAATACAAAAAGAGATCAGGATTTCTAAGTTATTTTCTCGTAGCGTTGCTTTTTTTCGCGCTTGGATGGCAGGGAAATGAAAGAGGATATTTGGATTTCGCAGATAGTGGAAAGGATGGAATTGAAGACGAGGCGTTCGTGAAAGAGGATGTGGATTTATCTCTTTTTTGGACGGTCTGGAATACATTGGAGAAAAAATATATAGACGAAAACGTGGTAGAGAGGGAGAAGATGGTTTATGGCGCGATAAAGGGATTAGTTGATGCTTTGGACGATCCATACACTGTTTTTATGGACCCCGATGAAAGTCGTGAGTTTAGTGACAGTCTCGAAGGCACTCTTGAGGGCATCGGTGCGGAGTTGAGCGTTGAAGACAAAAGCATAGTAATAGTTTCTCCTATAAAAAACAGTCCGGCGGAAAGGGCGGGGCTACTTCCCGGGGATATTATTTATAAAATAAACGATGAACTTGCCGGTGACATGACTTTGTTTGAAGCGATTGGAAAAATAAGGGGAAGGAAGGGCACAACCGTGAATCTGACAATTGTGCGTGAAAAAATCGACAAGCCGATCGTTGTTTCAATCGTCAGAGACAGCATAGAGCTTGAGAGTGTTACGGTTGAAAAATTGGAAAATGGCATTACATATTTGAGCGTAAATCAATTCAATGAAAAAACTCTGGATGAATTTAACAAGGCTGTGTCTGAAATGATTCTTAAGGAGCCTAAAGGGCTTATAATTGATTTGAGATACAACGGCGGAGGGTATCTGGATGCTGCAGTAGACATGCTTTCCTTTTTGCTGCCGAGCCACACGGAAGCCGTGAAACTGAGAGCAAGAGATGGCGCCGAAACAAAAGATGAGACCCTTTATACAAACGGTAATCCGAAGCTTTTAAATGTCCCGCTGGTCGTGCTGGTTAACGAAGGGAGCGCTTCGGCATCCGAGATTTTAGCCGGAGCGATACAGGACAATAAACGCGGAGTAGTGATGGGAACTCAGAGCTTTGGAAAAGGGACTGTGCAGGAAGTGGACAGCTTCGAAGACGGATCGAGCATCAGGATCACAATAGCAAAATGGATGACGCCAAGCGGCAGAGATATCAATAAAATCGGCGTAACGCCAGACATGATCGTGGAGCTGACTGACGACGATGTGGCAAAAAAATACGACAGGCAAAAAGAAGAAGCCATCAAATATCTGAAGGATTTGAAATAAGTAAAACCTCTATTGACTTTGTTTTGATGGTGAGCTATCGTATCAGCGTACTATTTGACTAATACGCTGATGCAAGGCAAATTCCTGAAAGAATTGGCGAAGGTAATCGTAGACATAAAAGATCCGGCCGTAGCAGAGGATTTTCTACGAAACATCCTAACACCAAAGGAACTGGAAGAAATCTCAAAACGGCTGCAAATCTTTAAGCTACTTCATAAGGGCATACCACAGAGAAAAATAGCAACAGAGCTTAATGTCAGTATCGGCACGATCGGACACGGATCACGCGAGCTTCAATACGGAAAAAAGGCCATTCAAAAAATCCTGGCCAAGGGTTGGTGATGCAAGTTTCATAACTGAAATAGACAGTATTTATTTTATTAATTAATTTATGTTTTATAAATATTCACGAAAAATAGATTGCGAAGACGCAAGCAAGGTCTTCTCAAAAATACATCAGAAATATGAACAAAAGTTTTTGCTGGAGTCGTTGGACATATCCCAAGTTTACGGTAGGCTAAGCCTGATCGGCGTGCAGCCTGCGCTGGAAATACGTGGTAAGGATGAAGAGTTTTCTATAATGGCGTGCAATGAAAGAGGTAGAGAATTTTTGAAAGATTTAAGAGACGAAGACTTGAAAATATGTGATGAAGTGAAAAGAGATGAGATGGAGATCAAAGGAAAAGTGCGAAAAAAAACCGGGGATTTTGAGGAAGAAAATAGAACAAGGCAAAAAAACATCGCCCAAATCATAAGAGTAATTCTAGGCAGATTCAAACAGGAGGAAAAAGGCTTTTTTGGCCTATACGGGGCCTTTTCGTATGATTTCGTAAGACTGTTCGAGGATATTCCAAACAAGCTGCCATCAAACGATATCTATGATTTCAGGCTGGGACTATACGACACTTTTGTGTTTTTTGATCATCTGAAAGATGAAGCTGAAGTCGTGACCTATCGAAAGGTGGAGAAATTTGCCAAAACAGATGCGGAATTCGTGGCCAGACAAATAGAGAGAGGACAGGAGGCCAATTTAAAGTTTATAGCTAAAGACTCCGGGTTTGAGCTTGGAGAGGAAGAATACGGAGAAATGGTGAAAGGCGCGCGTAAGCTTGCAAAAGAGGGTGAGCTCTTTGAGATAGTTTATTCAAACACTTTGAAAGCAGGTTTTGCGGGAGATGCTTTTGCCCTATATCAACGGTATCGAGAGGCCAATCCATCGCCATATCTATTTTATTTTGATTTTTGTGACGAGCAACTTTGTGGAGCCAGTCCGGAAATGATGGTGAGGTGTGAGCGCGGGATAGTGCAATTGAGGCCAATTTCGGGAACGGCGAGGCGCGGAGCCGATCCAATAGAGGATCACGAAAATATGTTGGAACTGCTAAAAAGCGAAAAAGAACGAGCAGAGCTGGACATGCTGATTGATCTGGGCAGAAATGATATGGCCAGAATTTGCGAACCGGGGATTAAAGTAAGTGATTATCGGTTTGTGGAAAAATATTCCAAAGTGATGCACACGGTGGCACATTTGAGCGGAAAATTAAGAAAAGAATTTCAAGCGCTGGACGCACTTGTGGCGTGCATGAATGCCGGAACTTTGACCGGCGCGCCAAAAGTCGCTGCAATGATCGAGATCGAAAAAAATGAAAAATCACGACGCGGGTATTATGGCGGAGCTATCGGATACCTGACATTTGCGGGAGACATGGATACCGGGATTATCATCAGGACGGCGCACATAAAAAATGGCGAATTAAGTTTTAGGGTAGGCGCTACATTGCTGTATGATTCGGTGCCGGAGGCGGAATACCGTGAAACTATGAATAAGGCTGAAGCTTTCTTAACCACAATCAAATGAAAAAATTTAAAAAAATATTTTTAGTGGATAATTTTGACTCCTTTACTTTCAATTTGGTGGATTATTTTCGACAGTTGGATTGCGAAGTGGAAGTTTATCGAAACACGGTGGATCCGAAAAAAGTTGATGAGGTTAAACCGGACTTGATCGTGTTTTCCCCCGGACCATCTATTCCAAAAAATGCAGGGAACATGATGAAAATCATCGACCTTTATCACAAAAAATGTCCGATGTTTGGTGTTTGTCTCGGGCATGAGGCTTTTGTGGAATATTTTGGCGGAAGTTTAAAATTTGTCACTCCTGTGCACGGAAAAAGTACGGCGATGCATCATGATGGAAAGACAATTTTTGAAGGCATTGAGCAGAATTTCATGGGTGGACGATATCACTCGCTGTGCGCGGACATAGTGCCTGAAGATTTCGAAGTAAGCGCGACGAGTGAAGGGCTGGTGATGGCGATGAGACACAAAACTTTGCCGATAGAGAGCGTGCAATTTCATCCGGAATCCGTGCTGACAATGAAGCGCGGAAATGGCTTTAAGATCATTCAAAATATCGTTAATGGAAAATATGCAAATCGTTGAATTTTTGGAAAATTCGGTAGAAGGAAGGATTGGAGTCGATGAACAGGTAGAATTTTTGGGTAAATTTACGCCTGACAAAGTGAGCGCTGAAGATGTAAAAACTTTCGTAGATTTTATGATGTCAAAGATGGAAGGGAAATTGAAAATGCCTGGAGCAATTGACGTGTGTGGCACCGGCGGATCCGGACTACCTCGAATCAACACCTCTACGATAGCGGCCTTTTTACTGGCAAAACAAGGTGTCGGCGTGGCCAAGCATGGCAATAAAGCGGCGAGCGGAAGATTTGGCAGCTTTGATTTGCTGGAAAAGATGGGAATAAATTTCCAAAAAACTCCCGAAGAATTGGAAATGGATTATAAGGAAAACCATTTGGCTTTCATTTTCGCAAGGAATTTTCATCCATCCATGAAATTTTTTGCCGAAGCGAGAACAAAATTTGGGAAACCGACGATATTTAATTTATTGGGACCACTGATAAATCCGGCTGATCCAAAAAGGCAGATCATAGGAACCAGTTTCAAAAATCAGATGAGACTGATAGCTGAGACTTGTAAGGCTCTCGGGAAGGAAAAAGTGTATGTTGTCAGAGGAGAAGACGGCTTGGACGAAGTGACTCTATGCGGAAAAACGAGCGTTGTGGAGCTGAATGATGGCGAAATAAAAGAATATGAGATCGAGCCTGCCGATTTTGGAATAGAGAGAGCGAAGCCCGAAGAAATCAGCGGAGGTGATGCTGAAAAAAACATACGAATCGCAAAAGAAATTTTGGAAGGAAGATGTGAGAGCAGACACAAAGATTTAGTTGGAATCAACCTGGCTTTAGCATTAAAACTTGTTAAAGATGAGTAAAAATATTCTGCAAAAAATAGCGGAAACCAAAATCCTTCCAAAAGCGGAGAGGAATTTCCTGAAGGCCGTAAAGCGTGGACTGATAGCCGAAATCAAATTTGCCTCGCCAAGCAAAGGTCTTATATATAAGGGAAAACTTGGGGCAGGAGAAATCGCTGAAATATATGAAAAAAATGGCGCGGCGGCGGTCTCGGTTTTGACTGATGGGGATTTTTTTTGCGGTAGTTTTGAAAATTTGAGGGCGGCGAAAAAAGCGACGAAGAAAATTCCGATTTTGTGCAAAGATTTTATCGTGCACGAATACCAAATCTATAAAGCGCGGGAGTATGGGGCGGACGCGGTTCTTTTGATTGTGAAGTTATTGAGTCCTGAAAAACTGAAAAAGTTTTTGAAATTGTCAAAAAGCTTAAAAATGGATTGTCTGGTGGAAGTGCATGACGAGGAAGATTTAAAGAGGGCTCTTAAGGCAGGAGCGAAAATTATCGGGATAAACTCAAGAAATTTGAAGACTTTCAAAATCGATAAAAGTATAGTGGAGAAACTGGCAAATAAGATACCAAATGGCAAAGTGATCGTGGCTGAAAGTGGCATAGAGAAGAGAGAAAACATAAAAGGAGTGAATGCAATCCTGGTTGGAACAGCGATCATGAGCAGTCCAAATATAGCAGCTAAAGTCAAAGAATTATGTTTTTAAAAAAATATATTTTAAATAAGGACGGGCATTTCGGGAAATATGGCGGCAGATATATTCCCGAGCTTCTGATTCCGATCATGGAAGAGATGGAGAAAGAGTTTTTTTTGGCGATAAAAGATAAAAAGTTTTTGTCTGAGCTGGATAATCTTTATAAAAATTATTCCGGAAGGCCTACTCCTCTATACTACTGTGAAAATCTGACAAAAAAACTTGGTGGGGCGAAAATTTATCTAAAGAATGAGGGGCTGAATCATACCGGCGCGCATAAAATAAATCATTGTCTTGGACAGGGATTACTGGCCAAGAGAATGGGAAAGAAGAGAATTATCGCAGAGACAGGGGCGGGACAACATGGCTTGGCAACCGCAACAGTGGCTGCAAAACTCGGAATGGAATGTGTCGTGTACATGGGAGAGAGAGATGTAGAAAGACAAAGACCGAATGTTTTTTGGATGGAACAATTGGGAGCAAAAGTCGTGCCCGTGACAAGTGGCGGAAAAATTCTGAGAGACGCGATAAATGAAGCCTTGCGCGATCTGATCAGCAATCCGGAAGATACTCATTATCTTCTAGGGACGGTGTGCGGGCCGCATCCGTATCCTGTCATGAATACTTTTTTTCAAAAAATCGTTGGAAAGGAAGTAAGAAAACAACTTGGGAAAAATCCTGACTATTTAGTGGCTTGTACAGGAGGCGGGAGCAACGCGATGGGACTTTTTTATGAATTCCTGGATGATGAAAACGTAAAGATGATAGGAGTTGAGGCTGGAGGCAAAGGAATCAAAGAAAAGCAGCACGCAGCCAGATTTGCGGGAGGCGAGGTTGGAATTGTTGAGGGTTTTAAATCCTATTTTTTACAAAATTCGGACGGACAAATCATGGAGACTCATAGTATTTCTGCCGGGCTGGATTATTCCGGAATCGGGCCACAGCTGGCGTATTTGCACGATATCGGCAGAGTGAAATTCACCTATGCCTTAGACGAGGGGGTGATAAAAGCCTATAAAATGCTGGCAGAGAATGAAGGCGTGTTTGCGGCTTTGGAATCGGCACACGCTGTTGCCGAGGTTATAAAATTGGCACCAAAATTGGGTAAAGATAAAACGATTGTTTTCAACTGTTCGGGAAGAGGAGATAAAGATCTTTTTATAGTTACGAAAAAACTAAAAGACAGAAATTTCCGGGAATTTTTAAAAAAGCAGATTAATGAAAAATAATCTGATGACACATATCGTGGCCGGTTATCCGGATTTAGAAGCGAGTAAAAAAATTGCTGAGACTATGATCGAGTCCGGCGTTGATTTTTTGGAGATTCAGATTCCCTTCTCGGATCCGGTTGCCGATGGGAAGGTGATCATGAAGGCAAATCAAGAGGCCTTGGAAAAAGGCTTGAAAGTGGAAGATTGTTTTAGATTGATGAAAAATTTGAAGAAAGGAAAAACGAAAGTTTTGTTTATGACTTACTTTAATATCGTCCATCATCATGGCGTGGAGAAGTTTTGTAAAATGGCAAAAGAATGCGGAGCCTATGGTCTGATCGTGCCGGATATGCCGATAGATGAGGAGAAACATGATGGATATTTGAAGGCTTGTGGGAAGTATAGGCTGAAAGCAATTCAGGTTATTTCACCTCTGACGCCAGAGAGAAGATTAAAAATGATAGCGAAAAAAGCACGAGGATTTGTGTACTGCGTATCAAGATATGGGACGACTGGGATGAGTGGTAATTTAAATCCGAAGCTGAGCGGATATTTAAAGAAAGTTAAAAAGCATATCAGGTTGCCTTTAGCAGTTGGCTTTGGAATTTCAAAAAAGGAACATGTAGATGCTGTATGGAAGCATGTTGAAATCGCGGTGATCGGATCGGCAGTAATTCAAATTATAAATAAAAGCACCCGACAGAATTTGCCGAGTGCTTTAAGAAAATTTCTGAAATCAATTATTGCCAGAGAGCCAAAATCGCACCGATAATCCAAAGAGTGAGAAGGCTGCTGAGTGAGCAGAGCCAGAACCAGCCCCAAGATTTTTTGTCCCAAAGAACAGCGCCAATCGATGTAGTTGCGGAGAAACCAAGCCAGAGGTAGAAACCGATTATTAAGCCGGTCTTTGCACCTTCGACGACATTCATTTCCAAAATCATTGCGAAAACAAAAGTCATAACCAATGTTGCGACGAACTGCAGAACATAGGCAATCGTCATGCCTTTTGCTTTAGCTTTTTCAGCATCAGCTTTGGTCAGCCCGTTTAGCTTCATCCAAAGCTTTCCGAAAAGCAGTGGCGAATACCAGAGCGCGCCAAAAATATACGCGGCAAGTGTTGCCACCAAAATCGCCTGCCAGTTGATTGAACTGAAGGCAATTTGAGTAAATGGAATCATAGTGAGGGGTTAAAATATATTTAAAAGTAAATTGTGGCTATTTTAATCATATTTTGAAAAAATTGAAAGTTGTTATAATCTGATCTTATGAATTTCTTTTCCATCGTATTAACAGTCGTTGGTCTCTGCCTTTTCGAGACGATCTCATCGATAGATAACGCGATTATTAATGCGGAGGTCCTATCTACGATGGGTAAAAAGGCAAGGAGGTGGTTCTTGGTTTGGGGGATATTGTTCGCCGTATTCGTGGTCCGCGGTTTACTTCCTTGGGTGATTGTGTGGGCGTTTACTCCCGGACTTGGACCGATCCAGTCGCTGACAGCGACTTTCAGCAGTGATCCTGCTGTGCATGCGGCCATTGAAAGTTCGGCTCCGATTCTACTGATGGGTGGTGGAACTTTTTTGATTTTTTTATTTTTCCACTGGCTTTTTTTGGAAAATAAAAATTATGGTCTTCACTTCGAACCATTTTTTCAAAAAATGGGCGTATGGTTTTATGCTACGGTTTCGATTTTATTATGCTTCTTGATTTGGCAGGCTTTGAAAATTGACTCTATGATGGCCTTTGGCGCGGCGGTTGGGTCTTCGGCCTTTTTCATCACACACGGGTTCAAACAGAATGCGGAAAATCAGGAGGCAAAGCTGATGAAAACCGGACTTTCGGACATCAGCAAGATTATGTATTTGGAAGTGATTGATGCGACTTTTTCGATAGACGGTGTGCTTGGAGCATTCGCGTTTACCCTGTCTGTTCCGATTATTTTACTTGGAAACGGGCTTGGAGCTTTTGTTGTGAGAGAGGTGACAATTGGAAATATAGAGAGAATAAAAAAATACCTTTATCTGAAAAATGGCGCGATGTATTCGATTCTGTTTTTGGGAATTATCATGATTGCCGACAGTTTCGGAGTACATATTCCACAATGGGTGTCACCAGTAATTACGTTTGCGGTGATTGGATTTTTCTATTTGAAGTCGAGGAAGGCGATAAAAAATTTCAAGCCGCTTTGATGGCTTTTATCATCATGTCGGGCGCGACCTCGTTTTCCCCTTTTGGATAGGCCACTTCCTCAATTTTGAAACCGGCTGATTTTAGTATTTTCCGATATTCGTCTTCGGTTCGATGAGTGTCGTAGATAGGAGAGAGTTTTGAATTTGCAAATGTCACCTGGACCACGCCGTCCATCGGTTCGGACAATTTATATGTTTTGAAATCATGACCTGCGGCATGCGGATTTGTAACGACAAGAATAAATCGACTGCCCTGTTTTAGAACGCGATGAATTTCCCGAAAAGCTTGCGCGACTTCGTGCGCATTTCTAATTTCCATAAAAACATGTGTGCTGATGGCAGCATCAATAGTTTCGTAGGAAAATGGAATTTCATTATCGCTAATCAGTTGATAATGAATATCCGGCTGATTGTTTCGTGAGCTTGCTACCCTAATCATCGCAGGACTGTGATCAACACCGATAACTTCTTTGGCACCTAATCTAATCAAAAAATTAGAGGACCGCCCAGGACCTGACCCAAAATCCAAGACAGACTTATTTCCAATATTGCCAAGCCATTTGGCCATTTGCTCAAAGGCAGGCTTAAAAGTCGTTCCCTCTATGCCGACATCAGC
>CAZHDA010000025.1:0-1244 GCA_964531125.1 uncultured Candidatus Peribacteria bacterium | reverse complement strand
GTCAAATATCGCACTCGCTTCGCTTCGTGCGTGATGGCGGAGAGGGAGGGATTTGAACCCTCGCGCCGGGTTTCCCCGACCTACAGGATTAGCAATCCCGCCCCTTCAACCACTTGGGTACCTCTCCGCGTTGATGCCTTTTAGGCAGGAGTAAATATATGGAAAAGCTGGCTGAAAGTCTAGTGTTTGCGATGGTCGGCCCCAATGGCCTCCGAAATATTGCTGAAGCCGTCCTTTTTTAGCAATCGGACCAAGCCTTGGTTGATTTCACTTATTACCTGCGGGCCTTCGAAAATCATGCCGGTGACGAGCTGGAGAAGTGAGGCGCCGAGGCGAATTTTTTTGTAGGCGTCCGTGGCGGAAAAGACGCCGCCGACACCGATTATTATGAATTTTCCTTGAGTTTTTTTGTAGACTTCCGAAATGAATTTATTTGAAAGATCTTCGACCACTTTGCCGCTGATGCCACCGAGAGGAGGGAGATTTGTGTCGTGGATTTTGTGAGCGATTTTGGAGCGATCTTTATTTAAATTTGTACAGACGAATCCTGAGATATGATGATTTTTTGAGACGGCGATTATGTCGTCGAGTTGTTGCTCCGTCAGGTCGGGGGAGATTTTCAAAAAGATCGGTTTTTTGGTCGGGAAAGTGTCGATTTTTGTGAGGAGGCGGTCTAGTTTTTCCTTATCGTTAAAAGGCTCGCCGCCAAAAGCGTTTGGACAGCTGATATTGATAGTGTAATAGTCGCCGATGTTTTCAAAAGCTTTGTAGGCTTTGAAATAATCAGCGATGCCGGCGTCGATGTCGACAGTTTCGCGGCAGTTTGTTTTTGCGATATTTATGCCGACTGGAAAACGGAAAGTTTTGTTTTTGAGACGGTTGGAAATGGATATGGCGCCGTCGTTTTTTAGACCGTAGTAGACGACTAAAGCCTGGGATTTTTTTAAGCGCCAGAGGCGCGGTTTTGGATTTCCTTCGCACGGTTCACCTGTGATAGAGCCGATTTCTTCGAAGCCGAATCCGACGTTTGGAAGGATATTTGTGAGATGCGCGTCCTTGTCGAATCCGGCGGCAAGACCGAGAGGATTTTGGAAAGCTATACCAAGGACTGTTTGTTCGAGAGAAGCGTGAGAATATTTAAAAGCTATTGAGGTGAGGCCGCGAGTGATGAAATTTGAGGCAAGAATACGGCCGACGCGGGTCATGCCGTCGTGAACGCGCTCAGGGTCGAGACGAAAGAAAAT
>CAZHDA010000024.1:0-13113 GCA_964531125.1 uncultured Candidatus Peribacteria bacterium | reverse complement strand
ATGAGAATTTCCTGCAGATTTGTCGGATATGGGCCGATGTGGAAACGAATGAGGTAGGACTGAAGGAAAAAGAGATTGAGGAGGATGAGGTAGCGATTGAGTTTGTTCATCGAAAGGATTCTATGTCCCTGGAGCTAAGATGTAAATGTTTGCTTAGCCTGTGGAAGATTGTGATTCCAGTTTTTTGATTTCTTCATTGATTCCTCTGAGTTCTTCTAGGGCATCTTGAAGTGTAATATGATTCCGTTCCAAGTCGTAATCCAGTTCTGTCAGGTGTTTGTTAGCACTTTTAATAGTTCTTTGCGCGGACTCTATTGCTGCTCTTGCATTTGCTATAGCGTCGCTTGTGTTAGCTAATCCTTCCATTAAATTTATGTCATTTGTTTTCGTATTGATTAAATTTCCATGTTTAGCAATTATTTCTTTCGTTGTTTCAATGGTTGTCAAAATTTGCCCTATGTCTTTATTAAGTTTACTAATAGCCTTTGTTGTTATTTCGCGTTTTGTTTGTAAGGATTCAAGTTCCCCTTTATCCTGTTGTAATTCCGCTAATCTCTTTCTGTTTTGGTCTGTCAGGATTTCTATGTCAACTAGAGTGTGACGTGGATGGCGAAAATGAAGAACTTTGCCTCCTTGACTAGTTTCTCTTGGTTTTTCTGGATTCATAGCGTGGTATAATTGACGCGTTATTATAAACATAAAATGTCGACGATGTCAATCATGATAAGCGGTGTCACACAAAAAGGCTCCGGTATCGGCAAAGCTCTAGGGTTTCCGACTCTCAATATTCCTTATGATGGTGGGGAAAGTGGGGTTTTTGTTGGTTTCGTGGAATTTGATGGAAAAAAATACAAAGCGGCGGTGAATGTCGGAGGGAGGCCGACGGTGGATGACAAAAAACTTTGTGAGGCGTATTTGATGGATTTTGCCGGTGAAATAAAAGAGGGGAGTTTGGTGAATGTGGGATTGCTTGAAAAAATCAGGGATGTGAAAAAATTTGCGAATATGGAGGAGTTGAAGGCCGCTATCGCAGCGGATGTGGAGTTCGCGAAAAACTGTTATAATTGGCCGGCATGATAAATTTTCTCCGAAAACTCATTCCGGATACGCATCCGCTACGGCTTTTCTATCACAAAATCATGGCGATGCTGGCTGCAATTCGTTATTGGTTTCCCGCAGATAGGATGATTGTGGTTGGGATCACCGGGACAAACGGGAAGACAACGACGACGAATCTGATTACCAATATATTGCACACTGCCGGATTTAAAGTTGGGATGGCTTCGACAATCAATTTTCAGATTGGAGATGAAAGATGGACGAATATTGCCAAGCAGAGTACGGCAAGCCCTTTTGTTTTGCAGAAGCTGCTTCGTAGAATGGTGAAAAGCGGCTGTAAATACGTTGTTTTGGAGGTGACTTCGCACGCGATCACGCAGTCGCGGATTTTTGGGATAAATTTCGATGTTGGGGTGATTACAAATGTGACGCCTGATCATGTGGAATATCATGGAAATTTCAACGCCTATCTAAATACCAAGGGGCAGCTTTTTCGAAAAGTGTCCAAGGGGAGGCGTAAATTTGGAGTGCCAAAAGTGCTGGTGCTGAATGCTGACGATCAATACTATAATTATTTTGATCAATTTATTGCAGATCGAAAAATCACCTACGGACTGAATCAGGCTACTGTGTTCGCGGCGAATATCGAGAAAAATCCAGCAGGTTCGCATTTTGTTATGCATGTGCCAAACAACTCGATCGCGATGGAGCTGCATATGCCGGGAGAATTTAATATTTCGAATGCTTTGGCGGCGGCCAGTGTGGCGATATCGCTTCAGATTCCTTTGGAAGTTATAAGGCAGGGGCTTATGGATTCAAAGGCTGTGGCCGGACGGTTTGAACATGTGGATTGCGGGCAGAAATTTAGCGTGATCGTGGATTACGCTCATGATGTGATTGCTTTGGAAAACTTGTTGAGTTTGTATAGGAAGCTTACTTCCGGACGGCTTTTTTCCGTATTTGGAGCTACCGGTGGAGGACGCGACAAATCGAAGCGGTCTGCGATGGGAGAGATCGCGGACAAATACGCCGACTATATTATTTTGACTGATGACGATCCGTATGAGGAGGACGAGTGGCAGATTATCGATCAGGTGGCAAAGGGGATTCCCAGACAAGAAGGGCAAAATTTCTGGAAGATTCCGGACAGGCGCGAGGCTATCCGTTTGGCCCTGACAATGGCACGAGAAGGCGATAGTGTGATTGTTTCCGGAAAGGGTTGCGAGGAGGTGATGAAGGTTCGTGGGAAGACGATTGAGTGGAATGACCGGCATGTGATAAAGACTTTACTGGAGCGCGAAATCGAAGTTGAGATTGATCCTGATCATTTTGAAAAGAGGGAAAATGTTTGTAAGACGAGCTAAATATGGACGGATTTTTACTAATTGATAAGGAAAAAGGGAGGACTTCTTTTGATGTAGTCAGGGATGTTCGCAGAAAGACAGGGGAGAGGAGAGTCGGGCATGGCGGGACTCTGGATCCTTTAGCCACCGGACTGCTGATTGTGGCGGTTGGCAAAGCTACGAAACTGCTTAGCAATTTTTTGGGATGCGAAAAAGAGTATGAGGTGCGGGCGAGATTTGGATTTGTTTCGGATAGTTATGACGCTGAGGGGAAAATTGAAAAAATGAGCGACGGGAAAATTCCGATGAATGAAATCAAAAAGGAAATCCTGCAAAATTTTCTGGGGAAAATTTCGCAGTGTCCTCCGAAATATTCCGCTTTAAAAATTAAAGGAAAACGGGCGGCCGATATTATGAGGGCCGGTGGAGATGTTGAGCTGAAGCCACGAAATGTGCTGATCAAAAAATTTGAGATTCTTGATTATGAGTGGCCGGAGGTAAGTTTTCGGATTGAATGCGGAAGCGGGACATATGTCAGATCGCTTGTGCATGATTTGGGACAGAAGCTTGGAGTTGGAGCTTATGTTACTCAATTGCGGCGGACAAAAGTTGGGGATTTTGATGTAAGAGAAGCCGGTGTTGATCTTATAAAAATTGAAGATGTGGCGAATAGAGTGTAAAAGTGATTTAATTTGTCTATGAATTTTTATTGGCAGATAGCCTTGTTAACTTTTTCCCTGATGATTGTTCTGGGGATTTTTTGTCTGAAATTTTTTCCGAAGATTGGTCTGATGGACCGGCCGGAAAAATATGGAATGACGCGTGCGCCGATTCCTTACTCCGGTGGCGTGGCGATGTATGTCGTTTTTTTGGTGTCGGTGTTGATTTTCGTGCCGATCGATAAAGAGGTTTTGGCTTTGCTCTGCGGAAGCGGGCTGATTGTATTTGTCGGGTTTTTGGATGATCGATTTGGACTTAGTCCTTTGATCAGACTATTTTTTCAGTTTGTAGCCGGAGTAATTTTGGTTATAGGTGGAGTTGGAATTTTGTCCATACATCTGCCGTTTTTTGGCAATCTTGCTTTTTTGCCTTTGGTGGGCGTTGCATTTACGATTGTGTGGGTGATGACTATCGTGAATGCTATGAATTTTTTGGATGGGGTTAGCGGATTAAACAGCGGGGTTAGCGCTATTGCAGCGTTGACTTTGTTTTTTTTGAGCATACATCCCGGTTTGCACGAAAATCCTGCTTCGCAGACCGGTTTGGCGAGTCTGGCCTTGATCTTGAGTATGGTGGCTTTTGGCTTTTTGCTCTTTGATTTTCCGCGGGCGAAAATGCTGATGGGTGATGCCGGAAGCACCTTTTTGGGGTTTGTGCTGGCGACTTTGGCGATTTTTTCAGGAGGGAAAGTTGCGACGGTTTTTTTGGTCTTGGGTGTGCCGATTTTGGATATGGTGTGGGTGGTTTTGCGCCGGACTTTTGTGGAAAAAAAGAAATTTTGGCATGGTGATTTGAAGCATATGCATCACAGATTCTTGAGTCTGGGGCTTAGTGATAGAAAGGTTTTGGCGTTTTATTATTTTTTGACGGCGATTTTCGGTTTGCTGGCGGTGAGTTTTGTGGATACGGAGCAAAAGTTGTTTATTTTGATAGCTTTGGTGATTTTGGTTGTGATTTTGGCGGGTGCTTTGATCCGTTCGGCACGGCGGAACTGATCTTGTTTTTAAGGGGTTTTTCAGCTATAAATTCAATGCTTTTAAGGCTTTTTTATGGCAGATATTGTCGATGATATAAAATCGAGGTTGTCGATCAGCGATTTGGTGGGCCAATATGTTCAGCTAAAGAAAAATGGGCGAAATTTTAAAGGGCTGTGCCCTTTTCATGGTGAAAAAACTCCGAGTTTCATAGTCAGTCCCGAGAAGCAAATTTTTCATTGTTTCGGCTGCAGCAAAGGTGGAGATGTTTTTACTTTTATACAGGAGATTGAAGGAATTTCTTTTCCTGAGGCGATTCAGGTTTTGGCTGATAAAGTGGGTTTAAAAGTTGAGGATTTGTCCAAATTTCAAAAGAAAGAGGGCAAAAGTGAAAAAGATGAGTACTATAAAGCGCATGAGCTCGCAGCGGAATTTTTTGAAAAGGAATTGCATAAATCGAAGGACGGTAAAAAGGTTTTGGATTATTTGAAAGAGAGGGGGCTGAACGAGGAAACGATCGAGGAATTTCGGCTTGGATATGCGCCGGATAGTTTTGATGAATTGTATACGATGTTGCTTAAAAAGGGGATTAGTAAAAATGTTTTACTGCGGGCTGGTTTGGCCGCGCAGAGAAATATCGGCGAGGATAAAATTTATGACAAATTTCGCGGGCGGCTTATGTTTCCGATTTTTGATTATATGGGAAAGGTCTGCGGGTTTGGTGGCAGGGCTTTGAAAGCTGATCAGGAACCTAAGTATCTGAACTCCTCGGAGAACCCGATTTATAGCAAGGGCAAAGTACTTTACGGCTTTTATCATTCCAAAAAATTTATCAAAGAGGAGGACAAGGCGATTGTGGTGGAGGGATATTTCGATGTGCTTTTGCCATATCAGAATGGGGTAAAAAATATCGTGGCCAGCTCCGGTACCGCATTTACTCCGGATCAGGCAAGACTTATAAAGAGGTTGACTGAGAATGTAGTAACGGCTTTTGACAGTGATTCGGCCGGTTTTGAGGCAACCAAGAGGAGTTATTTTGTTTTGGCCGGCGAAGGGATGAATGTGAAAACAGTTTCCGGACTTTCGGCTAAAGATCCGGCTGATTATGTATTGGAAAATCGTGAAGGTTTTCGAAATCTGATCAATGAGGCGAAGAATTTTGTAAGTTTTTTTATTGAAAAGCTCGTAGCCTCTGTGGATACGACGAAAATTGACGGAAGGAGAAGCGTGATTGCCGAGATTTTGCCTGTATATAAAGAGATGCCTGCGATCACAAAGGATTTTTATATACGGGAGTTGGCTTCAAAATTAAATGTTCAGGAGCAGCTGCTTTATGATGAAATTGAAAATTTTAAGTTGCCGATGAGTCATCCGGCAAGAGAAGAGGCTGCCGGTTCTGGTGGGAGGAGCGCAAAATTTGGTGTGCCGGAGTTGTTGATTGGTCTTTTTTTGGAGCATCCATCAACTTACAAAGAAATTTCCGATTTGATTTCCGAGGATGATTTTGAAAACGACTGGCAGAAAGCTATTTACAAGGACTTGACGGGTCAGTATAATTCAGCCCGAAACGATTTTGGAGGCTGGGATGTTGAGTCAAAAATCTTGGCTCAAGAAAGAGGTAAACTGGACATCCTATCTCTCTATGTTCAGGAGCGGTATAGACTGTTTTCCGAGGATGCGCTTAAGGTTGAGGTTGAAAAACTGATTGACAAGATGAGAAAGGATCGCGTTACAGGTCGTTTGAAGGAGATTGCGCTTGGAATTAGAAAAGCCGAAGAGGAAGCCAACAAAGAAAAATTGATTCAGCTCTTACAAGAGCAGCAAAAATTGCTTTCTAAATAAATATTATGGCGAGAACAGCCAAATTTATCCATCATCCAACCGATGATGACTTGGCCAAGTTTCCCTCCGAGGTGAGGCATCTGGTTAAAAAGGGGAAGGAACAAGGGTTTATTACTCAAGAGGAGTTGATAAAGTCTATGCCGAAAATAGAGGACGATGTTCTTCTTCTTGATGAAATTTACAGTTTGTTTTTGGATTTGGGAGTTGAGGTGATGGACGCAAAGGATTCCTCGCTTTTGACGGCGGATTTGGAAGATTTGGCTGTGGTGGACGATGTGGTTCCGGAGGCCGGTGAGGAGAAAAAAGCTTTGCTTTCGGCTGCTGACCGCAAGGATCGCAAGCAAAAGAGAGAGGTTGAATTCAAAGAAATAGCGAACGATTCGATACGACTTTACCTTTGCGAAATCGGACGCGTGAAATTGCTGACCGCGAAGGAGGAAGTGGATCTTGCCAGAAGGATTGCAAAAGGTGATCAGTCCGCAAAGAGCAAGCTGGCCGAGGCCAATTTGAGGTTGGTGGTGAGTATCGCAAAAAAATATATTGGCCGAGGCTTATCTTTCCTGGATCTTATTCAGGAGGGAAATATAGGGCTTTTCAGAGCGGTTGAAAAATTTGATCCAAATCGTGGTTTTAAATTTTCAACTTACGCCACATGGTGGATTCGTCAGGCTATTACCCGTGCTATTGCCGATCAGGCTCGCACGATTCGTATCCCAGTCCACATGGTGGAAACGATAAACAAGCTTACTCATGCCCAGCGAAGATTGGTTCAGGAGCTTGGTCGCGAGCCCTTGGTGGAGGAGCTTGCCGCCGAAATGGATATGGATGAAAAAAAGGTAAGACATATTCTAAAAATTTCGCAGGACATTGTGTCTTTGGAGGCCCCGGTTGGTACCGAAGAGGACAGCAAATTAGGCGATTTTATCGAAGATGATGAGGCTCTTTCACCTTCCGAATCTACAAATAGGCAATTGATCAAAGAGAATATTCACGAGATGCTCCAGTATCTTTCTCCGAGGGAAAGAAAGATTATTGAGATGCGTTTTGGTCTGAAGGATGGTGTCGGTCATACTCTTGAGGAGGTGGGGCAGGAGTTTAATGTGACCCGTGAACGAATTCGGCAAATCGAGGCCAAGGTTTTGCAAAAATTGAAAGAACATCCCACAAGTGTTAAGATTCGGCCCGAATAATTTTTATAAATAATAACTTAATTTAAAATGACTGCCAAAAAAGATGATAATGTTCAGATGAATGATGATTCGCAAAACGGAGATTTTCTGACAAATGATGGGAAAAAAGCGACCCTGATTACGAAAGAAGGCTTGGAAAAATTGGTTGAAGAGTTGGAATATTTGAAGAGTACAAAGCGCAGGGAGGTGGCCGCGAGAATAAAAGAGGCTATTTCATATGGTGATCTTTCCGAGAATGCTGAGTATGAGGAAGCCAAAAATGAGCAGGCTTTTGTTGAAGGTCGTATTTTGGAATTGGAGGAAAAAATCAAAACCGCGAAGATTATTTCGGACAAAGTTAAGGCCACTAAGGTTATACAGTTGGGCAATACTGTTCATTTGAAAAATAAGAAAAAAGACGAGATTGAAGTTTATACTTTGGTTGGCAGGGAGGAAACAAATCCTTTTGAGGGGAAAATTTCGAATGAATCACCAATCGGCAGTGCAGTATTGGATCGCAAAAAAGGAGATGTCGTGAAGGTTGTGGTTCCTGCCGGAACAGTGGAATACGAAATCGTAAAAGTGGCTTAGGTCTCAGTTTATTTGTTTGGCAGGTATTTGCTTCTTATCGAAGGGCCTTTCTTTGCCGCGTTTAATTTCTCTACAGGGTAGATTTTAATATAAATCCGTAGATAGTGATAGAAAGCGTATGCAAGGATTATCAAGCCCAAATAAATCCAAATTCGCATTGCGAAGTATGGGATGTTTTCGAAACGGACAGCTACAAGAAATATGAACAGAATGCCAAAAGCAACCAGTCTTCCGGAAACTTTTTTGAATAATCTTTTGAAGGCGAAATCTTCAAGTTTTTTTCTGCGGTATATCTCGGAAAAGGTGACGCCTGCGGCGATCAAAATTCCTGCCAAAACCAGTGTCGGAATAAGAAACTTAAAATGCGGTCCCGGAACCGGAGCGAAAAGATAGTGTAGAAAGTTTGAGATGTAGTTCATGATTTTTTCTTTAAAAATTTAATAGGCAATTTCAGGCTGCGACCATTATAGCGAAGATAGAGCAGGACGCCAGATAATATGAGTGCCAATCCGGTTGCGATAAAAGGAGTGCGAATTCCGAAGAACACCAAAACATCGTCGCCGCGGACGAATTCTTCCAGAAAGCGGAGCATTGAGAAAACAGTAATTCCGATCAGACCGATAATTCCAGTGATTTCCTTTTCCTTGAGCTTTTTGTGATTTGCCAAAAATATAAGCCCAATGGCTAAAATCGTAGAATATAAAAACGCGTAAATCTGCGTAGGGTGGATCGGAACAACATATTTTATGTCAGGTCTTGCGAAATTCACTCCCCATGGGAGAGAGGTCTCGTTGCCGTGATTGATGCCGTCAAAAAATGCGCCAAGGTCAATAATCGCCATTGCGATAAGTCCTGATGGAACGAGTGAATCAAGCCATTTCCAAAAGTCCTGAGCTTCTTTTTTACAAACCAGATAAAAATAGATCAGAAAAGCCAATGCTCCGCCCCAAAGCGAAAGTCCACGATCCCAAATGTAAAAAAGGCGAAGAAAGGCCGGTATATTAAAGCCGGAAAAATAATCCTGATAATTTTCGAAAATGCCGGCAAGACGGCTTCCTATGATGACCCAAACAATCAGTTTGAACGAATGTTCATTCAAAAATTGAATTTTCAGACCGTTTTTAATTCCGATGTGAATGATCGTGTAAGTTCCCGCTATGAGGGCGATGCCAATGAAAATCCAAAGGCTGTGTATTGCGAAGAAATTTGTCTGAATGAGAATTGGAAACATTTAAAAATTGATTAAGACTATTATACTGCCAAATAAAAATGCCGGAATGAGAAATAAGTCCGCGAGAATATTTCTGCGGAAAAAATTTACTTTTAAGGCGATCGTGCAGTGAAAGAGAAAAACGATGACAAGTACATATTTGAAAAGGTGGCTTTCATAAACCAAAAATCCTTTTGGGATACTTGTGAATCCGAAATCTTTTGTGCTCAGGTAAAGTGCCGCAAAATAATAAAGAACATAGAAGAAGAGCAGCCATCCGGTGAGCGAGCTTAATTCGTCCATAAGTTTGAGGCCGAGGCTGTGTTCCGATTTTGCGGATTTTGCACGGTCGCGGCGCAAGGCTTTTACTGTCTTGAGACTGTGTTTGGCTTTTGTACGCGCTTTCCAGATGATACGGAGGCTGTTTATGATTTTACTTTTATATTCTTTCGAAGGTTCTTTGAAGTATAGTTTTGCGAATTCGATAAGCTGTTTGTTGTAGGCTTGAATTTGGTTTTCGATGGCTTTGATTTCTATCGGAGTCGTGAAGTATCTTTTTAATTTTGCCAGGAAACCGCCGACAAAATGTGTGGCTGCGATGTCTTCCGGGTAGGAGTCGTTCGCTTTTTGCCAGCTTTCAATTTTCTGTAAAATATCTTCGGAAAAAGTCTTTGGTGCGGCGCTTTTCTTTAATTCGCTCAGGAGTTCTTTTGTTCGCAATTCCATGGAAATGCGCTCATCTTCGAAGCCTTTGGCGTGGAGTGTCTTTTCCTGATTTTGAATTCCAAAAAGAATTTCGCGGGCTGTGGTAACGATATAATCCAGATTTGTACTGCTCTTTATGCGCAAAAGTTTGTCGATCTTCTTTTGAATTTCCGCTTTTTCACTTTGGTCCATCTTGTCTCCGTAGATCTGTAGTAGTTCGTAGATTTTTTTGAGTACAAAATCTATTTTGTTTCGAATGAAGACTTCTTCCTGGTCCGGCAGGCTTTTTTCTTCCGACTCTTTAGTTGTCGTGGCAGTCAGATCGGCTACGCCTTTTTCTTTTGCTGTTGCGATTTCTTCGGCTGTAGCGCCTTCACGCCAGATGGCGGTGACCGTGAGATAATATTCATCTTTCAATTTCCTGAGCGCGATTTCCGGAGTTGCGGCCGGGATTGTACCGGAAATTATACGGGATTTGTTGTCTACGGCTTCGAAAACAAATTTGGTCAAATTATTGTCTGCAGGTTTTGGGGCTTCAACACTTTCCTGTATGGAGACTATGGAAAAACCGAGATTGTTTAGCTCGGAGCGGGCGTTTTCCAGAGCCGGAGCTTCCACAATTCCGCTAAGCGACTTGCCCTGCTGATTTGCGACTGTGTATTTGAAAAACGGCATGGCTGAATTCTAGCACTATTTTGTTTTTTTGGCAGCTTGAATAAGGCCTTTGAAGAGGGGATGCGGGCGATTTGGACGGGATTTGAATTCCGGATGGAATTGCGAACCGATCATAAACGGATGATCTTTTATTTCGGCGATTTCAACGAGGTTTTGCTGTGGATTGATGCCGGAAAAAACCATGCCTGCTTTCTCGAGCTTTGATCTGAAATCGTTGTTTACTTCATAGCGGTGACGATGGCGTTCTTCGATCATGGTTTGCTTGTAGAGGTCGTATGTCTTTGTGCCTTTCTTTATCTCGCATTTGTAGGCGCCGAGACGCAAAGTGCCTCCTTTTGCCTTGTCCTTGTGCTGACCAGGGAGAAAATGGATCACATAATTTTCCGGCGAAAGTTTGCCGGCTTCGTCAAATTCCTCGGAAGTGATTTTTGGGTTTGCCAGGGCGTGGCGGGCAAATTCTATGGTCATGATCTGTACTCCGAGACAAAGTCCGAGATACGGAATTTTGTTTTCGCGGGCGTATTTTGCGGCGAGGATTTTTCCTTCTATACCACGGGAACCGAAACCTCCAGGAACCAAAATACCTTTCGCGCTTCGCAGATCTTTCCAGGACTTCTTGTTTTTTTCCTCCAGTTTTTCGGAAGAAACCCAGATCAATTCAAGGTCTCTTCCTTCGTGGAAGCAAGCGATTTTTAGAGATTCAATAACGCTCAGATAAGCATCGTCCAAGCCTGTATATTTACCGACGAGAGCGATTTTCAATTTGCTTCTTTTGGCCTTTATCATCTTGTCGACTTTTTTCCATTCGCTCAAATCGAATTTTGGATTTTTCAAATTCAGCTTTTCTGCGATCAGTTTGCCGACATTGTATTTTTGAAAATTCAGAGGCACTTCGTAAATCGAGCTGACGGTCTGGGCGGGGATCACATACTCGGTTTTGACATCACAAAAGAGCGCGATTTTTTCGATGTGTTCTTTTTTGATCGGGTAATCTGCGCGAGCCAAAATCAAGTCCGGCTGGATACCAATTGAGCGAAGCTCACGGACGGATGCCTGAGTGGGTTTCGTTTTCAATTCTTTTGAGCCGGCGAGGTATGGGAGAAGAGTGAGGTGAACAAAAAATGTGTTCTCTGCGCCAAGCTTGTGACGGAGCTGACGAATGGCTTCCAGAAAAGGCAAACCTTCGATGTCGCCGACTGTGCCACCTATCTCAACCATCATGATATCGCAGCCGCTTTTTTTGGCGGCGTCGGTTATTTTTTCCTGAAGAGCGTCTGTGATGTGTGGGATGATCTGGATAGTGCGTCCGAGGAAACTTCCTTTGCGCTCTTTTTCCAAAACTTCACCGTAGACTTTGCCCGTGGTGACGGAGGAAAGCTTAGATAAGCTGACATCGATGAAGCGTTCGTAATGTCCGAGATCGAGGTCGGTTTCGCCGCCGTCGTCGGTGACGAAGACTTCTCCATGCTGAAAAGGGCTCATTGTTCCGGGGTCGACATTGAGGTAAGGATCGAGCTTTTGAGTGAAGATTTTCAGACCTGCCGTTTTTAGGATGGCACCTATTGAGGCAGAAGCAATTCCCTTACCTAGCGAGCTACAGACACCGCCGGTAACAAAGATGTATTTACACAAATTTTCAAAAAATTACGGAACTGGCAAAACGTAAGCTAGTTTAGAGGATGAGGGAGGGGGATGCAAGGGGAAAGGAAAAAGGCTTGATATGTGGCCTGTTTTGGGCGAGAATGCTCTACCAAACTACAAATTTTATGGAAAACGGAAACGGGAAAAAAATTATCGGATTGAAGGAGATTGTTGAGTTGATTGATGAAAGAATTGGTCGTGTTCCGTCGAATGTCGTGATTACCGGTGAAACAGGAACCGGGAAGGAGCTTGTTGCGAGGAGGATACATGATGTTGGTGAGGGTGTACTGGGTAGATCTGGGGAATTTGTTCCCGTTAATTGTGCTGCGATCCCAGATGGGCTTGTTGAGGCTGAATTATTTGGTTATGCACGTGGTGCATTTACTGGCGCAAGTTCAAATAGGGTTGGTGCTTTTGAGCATGCTAAGGGAGGAACCATTTTTTTGGATGAAATAACCGAGTTGCCTTTGCATGTTCAGGCAAAGGTCTTGAGAGTTTTGCAGGAACATGTTGTCCGTCCATTGGGACAAAATAAAGAAAAGAGTGTTGACGCAAGAGTGATAGCGTCTTCAAATAAAAAGTTGCCTGATGAAGTGGATGCCGGCAGATTTCGTGCAGATTTGTATTATAGGCTTAATGTTTTGGGGATAGACCTTCCTCCTTTGAGAACTCGGTCCAAGGATTCTGTCATTGAGTTGGTCAGATTTTTCATTGATAAGTATGGTGATATTAAACGAACAGATGGGAGAATAGTAAAGAATATTACATCTGGGGCTCTTTATCTTTTATTGTCGCATTCGTGGCCGGGAAATATTAGGGAGTTGGAGAATGCAATTGAAAGAGCTTGTGTTTCGTGTGATGGTGTTGAGATTTGGCCTGAACATATATCAGGATTGAATGCTCAAAAGGATGGTCGTAAAGACAACGGCTGTGTTGAGGTAACGAAATTTGATTTAGTGTTTGAAGAATTTAAGAATAAATTTGATATTTCGTCGAATATTGCTCAATTTGAAAAATTTGTTTTTGAGAGAAAGAAAATGTTTCTTGAACTTGGTAAAAGGTATGTGATGAGTGATATTGGCAATGGACTGACTGCTTTGTTGTTGCAGGATCTAATTAGGAATAAGTTCTCTAATAATCATACTTCCTTTTGTCGTACATATGGATTTAGAATAAATACTGTC
>CAZHDA010000023.1:2442-13467 GCA_964531125.1 uncultured Candidatus Peribacteria bacterium | reverse complement strand
CCAAGACCCACACTTCTATCGGACAAAATATTGTTTATCAAAAAAGCCACCTGCGGATCCAAAACCTCCTCAAATTCCTTCTGATGCCATTCCTCTATCGTATCCCCGTTCGCATTTTCAACTTTCAAAATCGCCGTTAATTCCGGTTTCTTTCCGGTATTTGCAAAAGTCCCGTATGCGGTCATCATCTCATACATAGTCACTTCACCGGCTCCGAGAGCCAAAGGATACCCATAGCTGTGAGCCTTGTCCAAAGAGGCCACACCCATTTTATGTGCCAAATCTATAACAGGATCCTGCTCTCCGGCTAAAAAGTAAGCCTGAATCGCCGGAATATTCCTTGATTGGCCTAACGCTTCGCGCAATGTCAATTGGCCTTTCCATTGACCGTCATAATTCAGAGGCCTGTCGTTCCCTATTCGTGTCGGAATATCGTAAGTCACACTTCCCGGCCCATATCCATTCAGAAATGCCTGCGCGTAAACCAGCGGCTTGAAAGACGATCCCATCTGTCGCGCCCTCAAAACCACATTCACATTTCCATCTATCTCCTCGTCAAAATAATCATAGGATCCGATCATGGCCAAAATCTGACCTGTTTGCGGATTTATAGCCATCAAAGCCATGTTGTCAGCCCCAACATTTTTCAATGAATTACCGCTGTTTTTTACCACCTCCTCTGCGTAATTTTGCAACTTGGGATCCAGTGTCGTATAAACTTTCAGACCTCCCCGCTCTACAACATCCTTACCATACTTATCCTCCATTATTTGTTTGATATACAAAACAAAATGCGGATGCTGAATCGCTTCGCGATAAGTATTGAATGAAATCGTCTGTAATTCGTCCAAAGCTTTTTGCCTTTCCTCTTTGCTTATTTTTTCCTGATCATACATGGCCTTCAAAACTATATCGGTTCTTCCCGGAATATATATTTTCGTACCATCGCCCAAATCAACATGTTCTCCAATCAATCCTCGAACATATTCGGAAATTTCCAAATCCGCTTCGCTTTTGATTTTGCGATAGTGCAATTCTTCCGCCGTAAAGTCTTTCAACAAATGTGAATATTTGTTATTCCCATACGGATTGTATCGACTTGGAGCTTGAGGCAATGAAGCCAGCACAACGCTCTCGGCAAGATCCAAGTCCTTTGCCCCTTTGCCAAAATAAATTTCGGAAGCTTTCTGAATTCCAAACGCGTTATTTCCATAAGGAATTCTGTTGAGGTAGAGCTCCAAAATCTCATCCTTTTCATAAGTCCTCTCTAAGCGAATCGACAAGATCAACTCTTTCGCCTTTCGAATATAGCTCCGCTCCGGAGACAAAAAAGTATTTTTCACATATTGCTGCGTAATTGTCGAACCACCGCGCGGCCTGCCTACTCCAAAAAGCTGTGACAACACAGCACTTCCAAGCGCCTTTAAATCAAAGCCTCCATGCTCATAGAACCCCTGATCCTCCACTGCGATAGTCGCGTCCTGAAGAAGTGGGGAGATCTCCTCCAGTGGTACAAACTCACGATTTTCATCACCATGTATTGTATAAAGCAGGCCACCGTCACGATCAAATATCTCTGTGGACTGCGCGGCATCCAGATTGTCCAGATTGCGCACATCCGGAAGTCCGATGGAAAGAACGGCAATCAGTCCGGCAAAAGAAATCATTCCCAGCGCGGCAATTCCAATAAAAGTGATGATAATCCAAAACACAAACTTTCTCCAAAAACTTTCGTCCTGATGCGGCATATACCGCTTGATCACACCTTTAAAATATTGAATCTTTTCCTTCATAAAGCGTAAGGAGTATACGCAAAACACGCCCTTCGGTCAAAGACAATCTCATTTTTTACCGCTGGCGAGCTTGGCGAAAATAGCCATCGAAGTATGTTTGGCAAAATTTTCCAAAAAATCCGTCTCAATCAATCTAAGCTTTTCCGTATCAATGGCGTAAAGATTCAAGCTTCCCAAAAGTCGGTCATTCACGAAAAGCGGCATCACTATCGAAGAAGTAAAACGATGTGATCTAAGAAGCTTCACGCCCTTATATCGCGGTGACACATTCAAATTATCGAAAAACAAAGCTCTCTTTTTGTTAAAAGCCTCCTCCACAAGACTATTTTTATATTCAATCTTGCTTTTATCCATCCAGTTTTTATTAACTCCAACGGCCGCCTGCAATTTCAAAACATCCTTTTTTTCATCATATGTCCTAAGCACCACACCATCACATTTCGTAAGTAAATGAATCGAACTCACAATCAAATTGCAAAGTGCAAAAAAACTCCCAAAGGACAACGCTTCTTCCGTAATTTCAAAAATATAATCCATTTGTCTCCTCTGCACACCAAGCTCCTTATAAGCATCCTGAATCGTTTCAAATCTCTTCTGAAGCTCATTACTGGTCTTTTTATGATGAGTGATGTCTACATACAAAACCAAATATCCTATAAACTTATCGCCGTCCGTGACTCTTGTTATGGAAACAGACATGTCCAGAATTTCGCCTGCCTTATTCACTCTTTTCGTTTCGATACCCCTCAAAAGATGCCTGCTTTCTACCTCTTTTATCAACCACTGGTTATTCTGTTTTTCGTTCTCAGGAATAATAAAATCAATACACTTACCGAGAACATCCTCCTCCATATAACCGAAAATTCGTTCGGCGCCGGTATTCCAAAGCCTGATATTTCTGTCCTTGTCCAATATAACTATCGCCTCTCCGGAATTGCGAATAATCTGTCGCGCTATCTTATCCCGCAACGCATAACCCTTCATATGCCCGGTCTTTTCCAATTCCTGATCAGAAAACATGGGAAACTTTTATGGGGCCATATTATCCCACCTATCGCAAACATCGTCAACATTCCGATCACTCTCTCACCTCGCCACCAATTTTCTTCAATTCATCGATAACCTTCCTCCTCGTTTCAACCATCTCGGCATCAGTCAAGGTTCTGTCATCGGACCTTAAAGAAATTCTATACGCCATAGCCTTTTTTCCTTCACCAACGCTCCCACCTTCATACAAATCAAAGAAGGTCACGCCTTTCATAAATTCATTTTTAGCCGCCCATATAGCGCCCTCGACCTTCGAAGCTTCGATATTTTTTTCTATCACCACGGAAACATCAAATTCTATGCCGGGAAATCTTGGAAGCTGTTTGTATTTTTTTTCACTCGCCTTTAACTTCATTAGTTTTGTGAAATTCAGACAAAACAAAAAGATAGTCCATTTCTCCAAACCAAAATTTTTCTGCACCGCGGGATGCAACGCAAACACCTCGGCGATGGTATCCCCGGCATGCAGATAGCTTACAGCTTTAACAGGATGAGCAAAGGTCACTCCTTCCATACCACGGACAACCTTAACATCCGAAACACCAAATTTTTCCAAGACAGTCTCCACCACCCCTTTGGCTTCATAAAAGCCTTCCGTACCTTTCGTTTTTCGCGCGATCACACCGGTCACCCGTTTTTCTTCAAGAGGAAAATACTGACCGACGTCACGGTATGTATGCCCTATTTCATAAAATTTCATCTCCTCAAAATTCCCGGCGTTTGTATCGATATTTTTCAGTAAATTCGGAACCAGCGAATACCTCATATGTGTCTGCTCCTCGGATAAAACATTCAAAACCTTCAAGTGCCCCGCCTCTTTCATCAAGGCGTTTTGAATCTCTTTTTTTCCGTAAAAAGAATAGTTATAGACCTCGTCGAAACCCAACCCCAAAGACAAAAGTTCACGCAATTTATGCTTTTTTGCTCTCTCTATGTTCTCCATCGGCAATCTCGTCGGAAGCGACGGCAACACAGAAGCGATACTCTCATAGCCATAAATTCTGGCTACCTCTTCAATCAAATCGTCCTCGATTTTAATATCCTTTCCGGCCCTGAAACTTGGAACTGTCACGACAAATTTTTTGCCATTGGCAGAGACCTTGAACCACAATTTTTCCAGAATTTTCTTGATCTCGCTTTTTGAAATCTTCACGCCGATTTTCGAAACGGTTTTGTCCGGATCCAGTTCGATCTTCATGTCTTTTTGTTCGAAATTTTTCACATCTGAAATCGGACCGAGCACTTTAGCCTTCGGACAAATTTTTAAAATCAATTCGGCGGCGCGCTTCATGGCAAATTCCGCCAGATTCGGATCCAGCGTTTTTTCAAATCTCTGAACAGCGTCTGTCCTAAGCCCTAATTTCACAGAGGTTTTCCTCACATTTCCTGCATTAAAATTCGCGGCCTCCAAAATAATCGTAGTCGTTTCAGAATTTATCTCACTATTTTTCGCGCCCATCACACCGGCGATCGCTACGATTTTTTCATGATCCGCAATCACCAAAACATTTTCATCCAAAGTCCTTTCTTTGTCATCTAAGGTTTTTACCTTCTCACCTTTTTTCGCAGTTCTGACTACTATCCCTCCTTTTATAAAATTCTTGTCGAAAGCGTGCATAGGCTGTCCAAGCTCGTGCATCACATAATTCGTCACATCCACGATATTATTGTGCACACCGTGACCAGTTGCTTTCAGCTTCTTTTTGAGCCAATCCGGGGACTCAGCAACCTTTATTCCACCGATCATAAGCCCGCAATATCGCGGACAAAGTTTTGCGTTTTTAACCTCGACTTTCACTTTTTCTCCATTTTTTGGAATTAAAACTTTCGGCTTCAGCTCCTTAAATTTCCAACCGGTTAACACGGATATTTCTCTGGCAATCCCATAGTGCCCCCACAGATCAGGTCTATGCGTCAGAGCCTTATTGTCGAATTCAAATACCACATCATCTTTCCCAAAAAGCTCCTCTAAACTCATGCCAATCTCCGGCTTCATCGCCGAAAGATCCAAAATTTCCCGTTCACCTTTATCCAGTTCCGCCATGCCTATTTCACTTCCGGCACAAATCATCCCGCTACTTTCCTCGCCGCGAATTTTCGCTTTTTCCAGAGTCACCAATCCACCTTCACCATGCCATTTCACTTTTGCTCCGACTTTTGCAAAAGCCACATACATATCCTCTTTCAAATTTTCCCCTCCGCACACAACTTGAAAAGTCTCTTTTCCGACAGACACTTTTGCTAATTTTAATTTGTCGGCATTTGGATGCTGCCAAACTTTCAGCACATGTCCGACAACTATTTTTTCAAAATTTTCAGCTTCATTCAAAACACCTTCCACTTCGGCCGTTCGCAGCGTCAGATCTTCCGCCAGTTTTTTGGCGTCAAACTTTTTTGGAATTTCCACGAAATCTTTTAGCCAGTTGGCCGAAATCAGCATCTTAAAATTGTTTAATAAATCTCAAGTCCCCGTTTGTCAGCAAACGAATATCATCAATGCCATAGCGCATCATCACGAGCCTCGTCATCCCAAAACCGAAAGCCCAACCCTGATATTTTTTCGGATCGATTCCTCCAGCCTTCAAAACATTTTCATGAACCATTCCCGCGCCCATAAACTCCACCCACCCGCTTTGTTTGCAAACACGGCACCCCTTTCCACCGCAGAGCAAACAGGAAAAATCCACCTCCAATCCAGGCTCCACAAAAGGGAAATATCCAGGCCGAAATCTCACTTTCACCGGCTTTCCGAAAAGTCTTGTCAAAAATTCCGCCAAAACACCCTTCAAGTGCGCCAAAGAAATTCCTTCGTCCACAAGAAGTCCCTCCACTTGATAAAATGTCGTGTCATGCGACGCATCAGTCGCCTCATACCGAAACACTCTCCCGGGCACGATCACGCGCAATGGCGCACCAAATTTTTCCATCGTTCGCACCTGCACCGGCGAAGTATGAGTGCGGAGAACAAGTCTCCCGTGCTTTGAATCCCCCTTTTCCGCCACAAAAAAAGTATCCTGCATGTCACGCGCCGGATGATCCACCGGAATATTCAAACCTTCAAAATTATAGTATTCGCTCTCCACTTCAGGCCCGTCCATAATCGTAAAACCCATCTGCGCGAAAATCCGCTCCACCTCTTCCTGCACCTGCGACAGCGGATGGATATGACCAAGCTCTCGCGCATGTCCGGGGATCGTCGTGTCAAAAAAATCACGCCCCAATTCCTTTTCAATCGCTGCATTTTCCAAGCCGTTTTTTTTCTCAGAAAATTTCTCCTCCAAAAATCTCTTCACCTCGTTTGCCAGCTTCCCCAGCACAGGTTTTTCCGCGTCCGGCAGGTCTTTCAGCTTTTTTGTAATCTCGGTCATTTTCCCCTTCCCACGGCCCAGATATTCTATCTCCCACGCTTTTAATTCCTCGGCATTTTTGACTTTGCCGATCTTCTCCACCGCCTCTTTTTTTAGATTTTCCAAAAGCTCTTTCATACGCGAAATAATCTAAATGTTTTGAGAGCTTTTAGCAAGAATTGCACACACTCAAACAAAAGGCCCCTCCTTTCGTCGGGGCCTCTCATGAAACTTTTTTCAAAGTTTAGCGAACAGCATCTTTTAAAGATTTGCCGGCCTTGAAAGCTGGAAGCTTCATGGCTGGGATGCGGATCTTCTGGGATGGGTTTCTTGGATTGACACCCGTCCTAGCGGCGCGGTTAGAAACGCGGAAAGTGCCGAAACCAGTGATGGTTACACTCTCGCCCTTCTTTAGGCTCTTAGTGATTTGTCCCAGAACGGATTCTAGAACCTCACCGGCGGCCTTCTTTGTAACGCCAGCGGCCTGCGCTGCGTTAGCTACCAAATCTTGCTTAGACATAAGCAGTTGGGTTAGGAAATAAATAAAATAGAAAAGCATCAGCATTATAGGGCTTGTTAATGCCGTGGCAAGAGATTTTATTTTGGAAAATGGCTATTTACAGGGAAAAATCGCCTTTTTTAATTAAAAAAATCGACTTAATATGCTGCCCCAAGCCAAAAAAAACGCATTGCCACTATCGCTATTTTGTTTTGCCGCTTTCTTCGAATTTTATTTTTACCTTTGACGAAGCCGTCGGATTGTTATACAAGGTAATACATAATTATATGGCAAAGAACCTCGTCATCGTAGAGTCCCCCGCAAAAGCGAAAACAATTTCGCGATTCCTCGGCGCGGATTATCAAGTCCTTGCCTCTATGGGGCATGTCCGCGATTTGCCAAAATCCAAAATGGGAATCGACACCGAACACGATTTCGAACCGACTTATTCCGTCTCCGCCGATAAGAAAAAAGTTATTTCGGAAATTTCCGCCGCACTCAAAAAGGCGGACAACCTTTGGCTGGCAACTGATGAAGACCGCGAAGGGGAAGCCATAGGCTGGCATCTTCTCCACGCTTTAAAGGTAAATCCAAAAAAAACTCCTGTTCACCGGATTGTTTTTCATGAAATTACGGAGTCAGCAATAAAAGATTCACTTACGCACCCGCGGGAGTTAGACCAGAATGTTGTCGACGCTCAGCAGGCCCGTAGAATTTTGGATCGTCTCGTCGGCTACGAACTCTCTCCTCTGCTTTGGAAAAAGATCCGCTATGGACTCTCCGCAGGACGGGTTCAGTCTGTCGCGGTTCGCCTGATCGTCGATCGTGAAAGAGAAATAAACGCCTTTGTTCCGGAAGAATACTGGTCTATAGAAGGCCTTTTCAAAAACTCGGAAAATCAAACTTTTTCCGCCGAACTCCAAAAATTTGAAGACAAAAAAATCTCAATTAAAAACGATGCGGAGGCCTCAAAAATTCTTGAAGACCTCAAAAATGCGAATTATAAAGTTTCATCCGTCGAACAAAAAGAAGTCTCCCGTCATCCCGCCCCTCCTTTTATCACTTCGACTCTTCAGCAGGAAGCCTCGCGCAAGCTCGGCTTTTCCGTAAAAAAAACAATGATGATCGCCCAACAGCTTTACGAAGGCGTGGAAATAAGCACGGGCCCGACAGGTTTGATAACCTACATGCGTACCGATAGCGTAAACCTCGCGCAGCAAGCTCTCCGTCAGGCAAAAGAGGTTATAGAAAAAGAGTTCGGTCACGAATTTGCTCTCGAAACTCCGCGTTATTACAAAGGTCGCAAACGCGCGCAGGAAGCGCACGAGGCAATCCGTCCTGTCGACCTCACCATCAAGCCGGAGTTTATTTCCCAATATCTTTCCAAGGATCAGCTCAAACTTTATGATCTCATCTGGAAACGCGCCCTCGCCTGCCAGATGGCTCCGGCCATTCTAAATCAGACAGCCGCAGACATAACCGCAAACAACTACTCGTTTCGAGCCACGGGCCAAAGCATCAAATTTGCCGGCTTTATAAAAGTTTACCTTGAAGGTCACGACACCGAAGAAGAGGACAAAGAAGACAATGAAAATTTTCTCCCGCCTCTCTCCGAAGGCGAATCCGTAACTGCTGAAAACATTTCAAAAAATCAGCATTTTACAAAACCGCCGTCCCGCTACACAGAAGCTTCCCTCGTAAAAAAACTCGAGGCGGAAGGCATCGGCCGTCCTTCCACATACGCACCAACTATCAGCACAATTATCACCCGTGGATATATAGAAAAGGATGGCAAAGCCCTGCGCCCCACGGACCTCGCCATGATCGTCACCGACATGCTCACGGATAATTTCCCGCAAATCGTCGACTACCAATTCACTGCCGAAATGGAAGACAAGCTCGACCTGATTGAAGAAGGAAAAGAAAAATGGGTTCCGGTTATTCGAAATTTTTACGACCCGTTCCATACGCTCGTCGGACTAAAAGGCGAAGCTCTTCAAAAATCAGACATCCTGCAAAAAAATGTTCTTGGAATTGATCCGAAAACAGGACTTGAGGTAATCATCCGTCACGGCCGTTTTGGCTCATATGTCCAGCTTGGCGAGTGGAACGAGGAAGATCGAAAAAACAAGGTAAACGCGCCGCGCCGCGCCAGTATTCCAAAAGGACAGAATTTTGAAACGGTAACACTGGAAGAAGCGCTAAAGCTTCTGGATTTCCCAAGACAACTTGGTCAAAACGCTCAAGGCGATGATGTTTCTGTAAATCTAGGCCCATACGGTCCATATATAAAGGTGGGAAAAGCAAACTATTCCTTGCCGGAAACCTACAGTCCTGCCACGGTCCAGCTTAGTGACTTGGACAATGTGATCAAAGAAGAGAAAGCCAAGCGCGAATTGGCAAAAAAGCCACTCAGGGAACTGGGAATAAGCCCGGAAACAAACACACAAATCCTCATCAAAACAGGCCGTTTCGGCCCCTATGTCACCGACGGCAAAACAAACGCCTCCCTCGGCAAACGCGATATCGAGGACATCTCTTTCGAAGTCGCCGTCGAAATGCTAAAGAAAAAAGCCTCAATGCCGAAAAGACACTTCAGAAAAAAGAAATAGCCGCCCTTCCTAATTGGGCAATTTTATGTTATAATACTTTGATGTAACTATAAATTTCTAATGCAATACACGAAGGAAAAGCTCGAAGCCCTGCAAAAACGCTGGACGACTCCCCACGGAAAAAAGCTGATAAAGATAATCAAAGACTCACACTGCTATCTTTCCCCTGTCCTTTTTCGCGAAAAAATCAAAAATCTCCCGATGCTTAAAGACAGAGAAGTAATGAACGGCATAGACCTGCGCGGAGCGCCTCTCTCCGGATTCGATTTCCGCGTCACGGTTCAGGAAGATGACGAAGGATTTTCCGAAGAAATAGCAATTTTTTCAAACATTCATTTCGAGGGCGCTCACCTCCGTCATTGTAATTTCGAAAACGGAAAAATACACAATTGTTATTTTGAGAATTCAGATCTCTCACATTCAGAGCTAAACAACACAACCTTTAACACATGCCATTTCGGAGAGGCGGACCTCTCGGGCGCGGATTTCCGTGGGACAAAATTGATCAATTGTAATTTCATCGACGCGAATATAAAAGATATTGCACTAAACTCAACAACTGTCGACCAGAAAACAGTCTTTAGTAAAATCCTCAAGTCCGAAAAAGAAAATAATTTGGAATTTGCGGCGATAGAATACAAACAGCTTTGTGAATTATACAAAAATTCCAGCCTTCATGGCACTTCGGACTATTTTCACTACAGGAAGATGGTCGCGAAGAGAAAAGCCTTGGACATAAAAAATCCATATCGCTTTCTAAGTTATGTTTTCGGAGATCTTTTGTCGAGATATGGAACATCCTATATCTCAATTTTATGCTGGATCGCAATTATAGTGCTTGCCTGTGCAACGATTTACCATATCACCGAAAGCGTGTTTTTTCATAACGGACTTTTTCAGGCCTCGTTCTCGGACTCGCTTTATTTCAGCCTCATAACATTTACCACTCTCGGATACGGAGACTATCATCCGGTAGGGATACTCCGATTCGTTGCAGGATTGGAAAGCCTCACGGGAATGACATTGATAGCGTTGTTCACGGTAATCGTTGCAAGAAAAATTATCCGCGACTAAAACATGCTCAATTTTACAATTTTCCTACTCTCATTAGGCCTCGTCACAAAAAGCGCTAGCATGGCGCTTCACTACTGTTCGCGAATAGCGGTCAGCTTGAATATTTCGCGACATTTGGCGGGATTTATAATCGTAGCGATAATCTCCGTGCTTCCTGAAACTTTTATTTCAATTGTTTCAGCATTGGAAAACGAACCAACCTTTGGACTTGGAACCCTCTTCGGATCAAATGTGGCGGATCTTACAATCATATTTGCCATAGTTATTTTTGTTGCAAATCGCGGTATTAAAATCCAAAGCAAAGTAATCAAAAACACCGGAACTTATCTGCTCGCCATGTCTATACCGATCATTTTGGGATTAAACGGCTTCTACTCAAGATATGAAGGCATGATCTTGATTTTGACCGGCATACTTTTTTACCACAGGCTAATCAAAGACGATCAAGCCGCGTATTACGGAGCGAAATATGAATTTGAAATAAAAAATGTTTTATATTTGATTTTGAGCATGGCCGCACTTCTTGTCGGATCACATCTAATTGTTGAACACGGATTAGAGCTGGCACATACATTCAAAATAAGCCCCGCCTTAATAGGAATGTTTGTCGTTAGCTTTGGAACAACCTTGCCGGAATTATTTTTCTCAATCAA
>CAZHDA010000023.1:0-2342 GCA_964531125.1 uncultured Candidatus Peribacteria bacterium | reverse complement strand
TTTCCGTCCGTCACGCAAGCCGCGCACACAAAACTCGCGCCCCTTTTTTCCTCAGGAACCTCTTCCATTTTTTTCATAAAATACTCGATCCACTCTTCGTCACTCGCAGCCTCGCCGGCGCCCCACCTGCGTGTCTTCACACCCAGCTCGCCCCTCAAGGCGTCCACCAAAACACCTGAATCCTCAGCCAAAGTCAGCATCCCGGTCTTTTCTGCGTAATAGTTGGCTTTTTTCAAAGCATTCTCCTGAAAAGTTTCTCCGTCCTCGACAAAATCACTATCGTCGATCTTCATGTCGCCAAGAAAAACCGTGTTCAAATCCGTTCCTTCAAGAACCTCAACTATCTCTCGATACTTTCCCGGATTTTTCGTCGCTATTAAAAGTTCGCGCATATTTTTTGATTCGAAATTCAGACTGCTTGCGCACAAAAGTATACTCTAAAAACCAGTCATCCACATCCAGGGATAAATCCACTCCGCCATCATCCTTTCTGGCGATTTTTATCTCACTCTCGGTCGCAATCCTCTCACCAAAATATCCGCAAATCCTGTCGCTGACTTTTTTGTTTATAATAAATTTTTCCCCGTCCGAAAATTTTCCGTCGAAATTCACGGCCACTTCGCAAACAGTCGGAGCACCCCTTTTTACGCTAAAAAACCTTGGAAGTTGAATTTGCGAAAAATCCACGGACCTCAAAATTATCGCTGCCACAATAATAACAATGAGCAAGGCCGGTATCGCGGCCAAGGCCAGTTTCCATTTTTCAAAAAATTCCAAAATCTTTTCCTTGCTCTCAAAATCTTCAACTTCATCGACAGCGGCTTTCGCCCTTGGAGCATCCATTTTCCCTGTTCTCCACGCCTCCCTTTCCTCGTCTGTCATCTCTTTCACGGCCTCAACAAATATTTTTGCCGGATCATTTGATCCGCGAGCGGCAACCTCCTCGGTAGCCTCGGGCTTCACCCACGGAGACACGACGGGCGCCTCATTCACAGGCTCGGCAACAGCGTCCACGTTTATAGCAAAATCCCTCTTTTCTACGCGCGCTGCCAGATCCGCCCGCAAACTCAGACGAAAAGCTTCCGGAATTTCAATTTTTTCCATATCCCTGACCCTGGAAAGCAGTCCGCTGATCTCTCCAAAGTAAACACCATGCCTTTCGTCACTTTCCCCAAAAAGAAGAAGATGCGCCCTTTTTAAAACTCGGTATATTTTTGCCCCAATACTTCCGTCTTCAGATCCCAAAACAAGCATCACGTCTCCATCCGTCACTTCCTCAAAGAACTTAAGTCTCAGTATCTCCCTCTCCTCCATTGATAATTTCACAAGCATTTTATTCACCCTCTCAATGTCTCCGGCATCGGCCTCCTTTTCCAAAACTTCGATAAGCCCCTGTTTTTCGGGAAAACTTGCTTTATTTATAAAATTAAAAATCCTTGGTCGCGCCAACCCGTACAGCCAAACCGCATAACTGGTCTCAGTGGGAACTTCCTGAGCTTTGGAAATGGCATCAAGGTATGTAAGCCTCACGATCCGCTCCACCTCTGCCACATCACCAACCCTTCTAAAAACATATTTATAAATAGCCGGAAAACTGGCCTCGAAAAGCAACAAAAATTGCTTCCAATTACCCTTTTTCATTTCCTGAACACATTGTCTTTCGACATACAAATCCATTGACCTGAAAATTAAGCCCCCGAATTAAGGCTTAATTATAAAATTTCCGGCGAAGAAGTCAACACATTGCGCCTTTTTCTTTGCTCGACAATTTCTTTATCATATTGTGTGGCCCTCTCATACGCCAACTCAAACATTTTTCTGAAAGCCTCCACCACCTCACGACTTTCGATAATCACCCCAAATTTTTCCCTCAACGACATGATTGCAAGTTTGTCGTCATAGATATTTATCTCGGGTGAAATCTGGAATTTTTCCGGAACAATTTTCGTCACTCTTAAATGTTTCTTGTCCATAGCCTTGATCCTGCGAGACTCTACGCTGTCAGCCAAAAAACATTCCACCTGAATTCCCTTCTTGGTTCTCCTCTCGTAATATTCAGGAAAATACCCGGGGAAAAAAGCATGCTGATCCGCGACAGACGCATATCCCAAAATTTTGGTTTTGGCAGTCAAAGTATCTTCATACGCCGTTATAATTCCCTCCACCCCCTCATAATATCTCACATGTAAAGTCTGGTCCGGATCGTGATAAACAGATCTGAGCTCTGGCATCATTTCCTCGGCTTCTCTTAGCATTCTTTCGCTGTCGGCCAGCTTTTTCTTCATCATAAAAAGAAACCGATCCGGCGGCTCCACCGAGTACAAGGCCTTTCGCGTATCATC
>CAZHDA010000022.1:0-13661 GCA_964531125.1 uncultured Candidatus Peribacteria bacterium | reverse complement strand
AACCGTTATCGGGAGGATATTATCGGGGATTTGGTGGGATTTGGCAAATTTGGGGGAGGGAATGTCCGCAGGCGTCACTCCTAAGATCTTTCTCTAACGCCCAGCTCCACACTCTTTATTCTGGCAATCAGCGCGGCGGCATCAGGAATTCCATCTTTGCCTATCATGTCCAACAACAAGGGAAGAACCCCACGTTCTATTCTTTCAGAAATGCCAAAACCATTCTCTTCAAGAAATTGAGAAATGTACGGACCTGGATAAACTCCGGCAGCTGTAAGCGCTTCCTTCAGTTTTTCAACGGTAAAAGGTTTACCGTCATCGGTTGGTTTCTCAGGCTCAGCAGACTCTCCATCGCCGACAGTTTCTGCATTACCATTTCCTAGCGCTCCAGACATAAATGTAAATTAATTATAGGGTGTAAATATATCTTGTTATGGATTAAAAATCAAAATTTGTTACAATTGCACCCACTCTTGAAATAACACATACTATGTCTGAAAGAGAATTCCGTCACGAGGCGAGTGATTTCCAAAGAATACATTCTGAAATTCTTAATCGTCGCTTTATGAATTTGTCTCTAGAGGATTGGTTAATTCAAGTCGACTCCTTGCCATGGGTTGACTTGAATGACGAACATGGACACACGCGACAAATACATTTAGGGGTCACGCCTCTTACTGCATCCATGTATGATCTTGGCGGCCGTCTGAGCAGAGAGAGTCGTTTTCGTCGTTTACTTTCTACGGAAACCTCTGTCGACAATTTGTCGTTTAGCCCTTGTGCAAGCGAAATCACATATGTTCTCAGGCGTGGTTTAACTATTGCAAGTAAGCTAAATTTTGTTGTAAAGCCCTGGAATTTCAGCTTGAGAGCAGCGGCAAAGGCTGATGATGAAAACTTCGTAGTACAGGATTCTCAGTGCATTCTTGATGGAAAAGAAGCTTCCTTCCGAGGCGACCTACCGACAACAATAAATGCGCGCATAAAGGCCATTCTTCTAGAAACGACCACTACTACCCCGCTTGGATTCTTACAAGCAATGAAGTATGAACTTCTGAGGGCTTCAGAGTTGCTTAAATAATTTTTTTATTTTTCAAGGAAATTTTATCAAACATATCTTCGAGATTTATTCTATGATCTAGGAATTTTTTGATAATTTTTTCTTCGGCGATAAGGAATTTTTTCATGTTGCCGGAGTTTGCAAGAACTATTTCAATGCCTTTGAGATGTTTGTGGCGGAGTGGTTTCGGGAAAAAATGGAGGGGGTGGATTTTTTTGGAGTTGTCAGGAAAAAGAAGGGCGTTTTCGATGTGTTCGCGCATGTCGGGTTTGGAGACATAGGCCAGAGGAAGAGGCTGGTTCTTGAACTTTACCATGCCGTGGATTTTGGCTTGGGGATGATAAAAAGGGGTGATGTTTTTTATTGGGACATTGAAAAGATAATGCGCTTCGATGATTTCCAAACCTTTGTTTATGAGAGTCGCGGATTCGACTGAGATTTTTTTGCCCATTTTCCATTTCGGGTGATCTAAAACCTGAGAAAGCGTGACTTTTTTAAGTTGTTTTTCCGTAAAATTCCAAAGCGGGCCGCCTGAACATGGGAGATAAATTTTTTCGATTTTGTTTTTTGGATACGCGCGGAGGATTTCGAAAATGGCGTTATGTTCAGAGTCGATTGGGACGATTTGTTTGAGATATTTTTTAAGTTTTTGGCCTTCGGCAACTACGGTTTCTTTGTTTGCGAGCAGAAGTGTTTTTTTTGCTTTGAGGGCGGCGAGGGAAGGGGCGAGCCCGGCGAGCCCCGAGATCAGGTTTAGGACAATATCGGCGTTTTTTAATTTAGCGAGAGCATTAATGGCACCCGGAGTGGTGGCGGTTTTGGAAACATTAAATTGTTTGGCTTGTTTTTTTAAGAGAGAGGCGTTTTTGTGAGCGGAAAGCCCGATAATTTGAAATTTGTCGGCGTGTTTTTTTAGAATTTCAAGCGCCTGAACGCCGAGTGAACCTGTGGATCCGAGAACAACTACGCTTTTCATGGTTTTAATGTGGCTAAGTTTCTTGACTTTTTCAAGCCATTCTCCTAATATCCGTGCGCCTTAAACCAATTCTTATATAGCTAAGAAATTACGGATCAACAGAGAGATTCGAGTGCCGACAATTCGCTTGATCGGCGCGGAAGGTGAACAGCTGGGGATTATGGCCACAGAAAAAGCCTTTGCTCTAGCTCAGGAAGCCGGCATGGACTTGGCTGAAGTGGCACCAAATTTGAATCCGCCGGTGTGTAAAATTCTGGATTACGGAAAGTATCTGTATCACCAAAACAAAGTTGATTCGAAGCATAAGAGATTGCAGAAAAAAGCTGAAATCAAGGGTATACGCCTTGGGTTCAGGACAGGGGATCACGATATGGAAGTGAAAATTAAGCAGGCAAAAGGATTCCTGGAAGAGGGAAATGTCGTGAAGGTGACGCTAATGTTTAGAGGCCGGGAGTCTATGTTTAAAGACCTGGCCAGAGACAAGATGAAAAAGTTTTATGACGGTTTGGCCGAAATGGCCAATGTCGAAACAATGCCAAAAGCTCAAGGAAATTCATTAATAATGATTCTAACTCCAAAAAAATGAAGCAAAAAAGTCACAGTGGCCTGAAAAAAAGGCTTAAAATCCGAAAAAGCGGCAGCATGCGTTTTGACAAGTCATCCCGCAGACATCTTTTGACAAATAAATCAAAGAAGCAAAAACGCCGATTTAAAGGCGGATTGCCGGCTGATTCCACAAAAATGAAGGCTATCGTTGGAATGCTACCAGGCAAGATTAAATAAATTTATATTTCTAATTTCTAAGATATGACCAGAGTAAAAAGAGGCGTCACCGCCCACCGTAGGCACCGCAAGATGGTCAAGGCAGCCAAAGGTTATCGAGGACTCCGTCACAAGGTCTTCATGCACGCAAAACTGGCCGTGACCAAGGCCGGAATGTCCGCTTATAAAGGACGCAAAATGAAAAAGCGGATGTATCGAAGTCTTTGGATAGCCAGAATCAATTCGGCTTGCCGTCCACTCGGAATCACTTACAGCCGACTGATGGAAGCGCTGACCAAAAAAGATATCGCGGTGAATCGAAAAATACTCGCCGATATGGCGGTAAATGATCTTGAAAGTTTCAAGGCGCTCGTGGAAGAAGCCAAAAAATAGGAAATGAAAAATTTTCTTAAAAATCTGGTGCGCTTTATTTTGAAGGTGCTGGCGCGACGACGCCTAAAGAGTTTTAAAGGAAAAATCATCGCGGTAACCGGCTCCGTGGGCAAGACCAGCACGAAGGACGCGATTTTTACGGTGCTGAATACGCGCTATAAAGTAAAACGAAACATGAAGAGCCTGAACACGGATTTTGGCTTGTTGTTGACGATTTTGGATGTGGAGACCGGATGGAGTTCCGCTTTTAAATGGAGCTGGCTTTTGATGAAGGCGGCGTATTATTCTTTGCACAGAGATTGCAGTGAAATCATGGTGCTGGAGTTTGGCGTGGACAAACCAGGGGACATGGATTTTTTGACCTCGATCGTGAAGCCCGACATAGCCGTGATGACAAATATCGCGCCGGTGCATCTGGCGGAGGGCCAGTTTGAAAGCGTTTCCGCCATAGCGGAAGAAAAGGGTAAGCTTGTGACGGCTTTAAAAGAGGGCGGGACCGCAATTTTAAACATCGACAATCCTTTTATCGACAGCCTAGGAAGTAAGTGTGAGGGTAAAAAGGTTATTACTTTCGGCGAAAATGAAAAGGCTGATTATCGCGCGCAAAACATAAAACTTTCTTTGGAAGGAATTGATTTTGTTTTGGTGAAAGGTAGTGAAAAATTCAAAATTCATTCTGCAATTCTGGGTGAATATCAGGCCATGGTTTTAATGCCTGCGATTATTTGCGGTGAGCTTTTCGGCTTTAAGACCGAGGAGGCTATCGTGGCTTTGGATAAATATGTTTTGCCTCCCGGAAGGATGGGGGTGATCGAAGGAGTAAAAGAAACGACGATTTTGGACAGCTCTTATAATTCCTCGCCGGAGTCACTAAAAAGGGCTCTCGGTATTCTGAAAAAAGTGGCTGAAAAACGTAGGAAGGTGGCGGTACTTGGAAACATGAACGAGCTTGGTGCGCAGTCAAAAAAACTTCACGAGACGATCGCGGAACTGATTCCGGAACATGTTGATATGCTTATAACGGTTGGGGCGGAGGCGGCTATTTTCGCGCAGAAAATGCAAAAAGAGAGCGTTGTTGAATGCAAGACGGCGCAGGAGGCGATAGATCTTTTCAAAAAGAAAATTGAAAAGGGAGATCTGATACTCGTGAAAGGCTCTCAAAACAACGTAAGGCTGGAAAGATTTGTAAGGGCTTATATGGCGCATCCCGAAGATGCGGACAAGCTTTTGGTTAGACAGGAGAAGGCCTGGCAGGCTAAAATCTAGGTCCATGAAATACAACTGGGGCATAATCGGGCACGAGAAACAGCTGATGAGAATAGAGGCCGACATTGAGTCGGGAAATTTGGCGCATGCATATGTTTTGGCCGGAACAGATAGTGTAGGAAAGTTTTCGATAGCAAAAAAAATGGCCGGGATTTTGCAATGCGAGAATGATTTCTGCCATAAGTGCGCGGCCTGCATACAGGTAAAAAACGGCTCGCATCTGGACACCATGGAATTTGCAGATGATGGCGAATCTCTAAAGATAGAACAGGTTCGGGCATTGATAGACAGGCTCTCTATGACCGGACAGGGGAGATATAAAATTGTTTTGATCGAAAATATGGAAAGGATGACTCTGGAGGCGGCCAACAGTTTTTTGAAGATACTGGAGGAGCCGCCGGCTCAGACTATTTTTATCATGACGACGGACGATATCCGGCGGCTCTTATCAACCGTTATTTCGCGCGTCAGGGTGGTGAAGTTTTCCAGCTTGCCGGTAAACCACCTGATTGAAAAATTACACGAACTTTATCCGGAAAAAGGGGCTGAAGCCATAAAACACGCAAGCCTTTTGTCCCTTGGCAAAACCGGAAAGGCCGTAGATCTGATAGAGCAACCTGAGATGCTGGCAAATTACACCAAGATTTATTTTGATGTGCAGAATTTTTTGGAAAGAAAAAATATTGCCGATCGTTTTTCCTACGTGTCCGCGCTGGACGAAGAGGAGAATCGCTACGCCATATCTTCTTTTTTGGAAATAATGACACATGTTGTAAGAACAAAACTTCTGGAAGGCGGGATTGAAAAAGACCGTGGAATAGTGATACTCTCAAAGGCGGCTGAAGCCGGAAGACTGCTTCGCAAAAATGTAAACGCGAAACTGGTTCTGGAGAATTTAATGCTACAATTATGAGTACAAAAGTTACCGGGATTCTGTCTGAATTTTCCGGGCAAATAGTGGAAATTCCTTTCAACGAAAAAATAGACGTTAAGGTTGGTGACGCCGTCGTCTTCAGAGACGCGGACGATTGTGAAGAGTATGGCATAGTGAAGTTTTTGAATCGCGACACAACTGACAAGGAAAAGATTCTTTTTTCTTCCGCCATTTTGCGACTGGCCAGTCCGAATGATTTGCAAAAAGTCGAAACTCATAACGCCGACGCCGAGCAAACTTTGAGAAATTGCAAAAAATTGTCTTCAAAATATGACTTGGAAATGCAGGTTTTCAGAGCGAGCTATTCATATAACGGCAAAAAGTTGCATGTCACATTTACCGCTGAGGACAGGGTCGATTTCCGCGAACTTGTGAAAGAAATGGCGTCTGTTTTCAAGAAACAAATTTATCTGCGGCAAGTGGGTCCGCGAGATCGCGCAAAGATGCTTGGCGGACATGGACGATGCGGTCGCGTAAGATGCAGTACCGCGTTTTTGAAAGATCTCGAAAGCATAAACATGGATATGGTTCGCGTACAGGGACTGGAGAGCCGTGGCAGCTCAAAATTATCAGGCGTGTGCGGAAAACTTTTATGCTGTCTTAAATTTGAAATCGATACCTACAAAGAACTTCGCAAAAAGATGCCAAAAATCGGGGACTCCATAAGAATGAAAAAATCCGCCTCCCCCGATTGTCAGGAAGGCTGGGTTACCGGCTTGGATATTTTGAATCAAAAAGCGCGCGTAGAGCTGGCCACGAGAGGGAATGTCGTTGTGGAAGGAAAAGACATTGAAAAAGTGAAAAAAGGAGACGCCTGGGAAAGCTTTGAATATAAGGAAGAAAAAGATTTAACGGCCGTAAGCAAATCGGTAAAGGTGGACGAAGGCTCTGTGGAAAAATTTATGGAGGCCGAATCTGAAAAATTGGTTAAGCAATAATTTATGTGGACATATTTATTAATACTGCTTGCCACTACAACCATTTTGGCGATATTTGCCAGGAGGGCCGTGCTTTTTAAAAAGAGATCCACCGCACCGAAAGAAAAACCGAAAAAAATTGAAGAGGAAAAACCTTTGAAAAAGCAGAAGGTCGGACGGAAAGAAACGCTTGGCGCCGGAGCTTTTTTTCAAAAAGGCGAGTCCATGTTGAAGGCGGGGAAAGAGGAGGAGGCTATCAAGCATTTTGTTCAGGCTCTCGCGCTAGATCCCACCCATTTGGAAACGCAGCAAAAGCTGGCCATGCTTTACATGCAAAAACAAATGTTTGCGGCTGCGGCGGCGTTGTTTAGACAACTGGCGGAGCTAACAAACGATCCGCTGCATTATAGTCATTTGGGGTTGGCTCTTTTTCAACAAAGCTCCTTTGAAGAGGCCAGAGACGCTTATCAAAAAGCTGTCGAACTGGATCCGACAAGGCCACAAAGGTTTGCAAGTCTCGCACAGGTTTATAGAAATTTGGGCGAGGCTCAAAACGCAATAATCGCACTGAACAAAGCTTTGGATATTGATCCAAAAAATCTTGAATTTTTGCTTTTGCTCGGGTCTTTGCAAATAGAAGTGGGCAATCTGGAAATAGCTTCTGAAATAGCGGCGCAAGTGGAAGAGTTTGACCCTGAAAACGAAGCGTTGAAGGATCTTTTGAGAACGATAAAAACTACAAAGAAGGAGTAGTGTTTTCCGCCTGCAGTTCCGGAGCGCCGGGAGCCACCAAAATTTTTGCCGGAACCGCTTTGTAGCTGGAATTTATCGTTTCAGTTTTTGTTGTGCCGTCCGCAAAAGTCAGATAACGATACCACAACGCTTTAAATCCGTTGTGGGCTTTTTCGGCCTGCCTGGATCTCCCAGCCTGAATGTCCGGACTCGCGACGAATATGGGCTTGCCGGCGCTGCTGTGTCCGGAAATGTATGGTCCGTCCATTTTTACACTACGGCCGTCAGAGGTCCCATAAAACACGATATACAGCTCAGCATCGTTTTCAACAAAAGTCTGGATCAAAATCGCTTTTCCGGTATCGTTTTTGAATCTGAGATCCTGCGATCCAAGATAAATAGTCGCGTCCAAGCCGTGTCCTAAAATCTGAGAATAGTATGTGACGGCATATGAGTGCTCGCGTCGCTGAGTAATCGGAAGTCCGGCAAATAATGCGGCGCGATATGTCGTGGTCGAGACCTGACATATTCCACCACCATATTCCGGAATAGTGCCCTCCGGTTTTATAACCAACTCTTTTTTATATCCACTTACCGCGTCCACATCCCCGAGATATGTGTTAAAAGAAAATTCCTCGTCCGGCTTTATAAGGACGCCATTAAATTTTGAGGCTCCCACATTTATGTTGTATATGCGATTCGGGGGTGAGCCATAATACGAAGTGTGCCCGACAGAAAGGCGTTCTTTTATCCCAAGTTCCGCCAGATCATCTGACACAGTAATCTTTGGCGTGAGCGTTATTACTGGAATTGGGACATCGGAAAGGCCGTTTTCCACCGCAAGTTCGATTGCTTTTTTTAGATGATTTCTTTGAACCATTCTACCGTCACGGCCGCGCCCCTCGATATTAATTTTTCCGTCTTCATTTGTATAAATTTTCACATTTTCAACCGGTATATCCAGCCATTTTGAAATTTCAGCATCTACAAACGCATCCAGTTTTTTTTGATCAATCTCAATGGCAATATAGTTTTGGGCTTGAAAGATCAAGGATTTATGTATGTCAGGAGGTGTAATTTTTTGTTTTGTCGTAAACAAAACCCAGTCGAGATGCTGGGCCAGCGTAAAGTGCCAATCCTCGCTGTAAACCGGATCCAGTAAGTTTATTTTTTGCCTTAGCTTGGCTTCTATTTCCGGACGGGCCTCTTCCAAAATAGTCGCCGATATGTCCGGGTGTTTTTGCGAAAACGAAAGGGAAAGTTCTTTTGTTTGCAAATTTTCCGCCAAGGATTTTAGCTCGCGAAAAAAAACTTCCGTGTTCACCGCGGTGCCGTTTTTTTCAGGCATAATCGCAAGTTTCTTCCCGTTTTCAAAATAAAAATACGCGTCTTTTGGTGAGTTTTCTGTTATCAGAAAGGCTTTGTCCAAAGCCTCAAAAGCTTTTTGGCGATCGAAGTGGACCAAAATCGGATATGAAGATCTGTTTGCGCTCGACGAAAAAATCCAATTCAGAATCGTCACGCTTCTGGCGTCGATTTTTTCCAACGTGTTTAAGGTGTCGTTTACCAAAATTTCGAGCCCCAGATCCGAAGGATGAAATGTGGCCGATTTTTCTCCGAGGGACACTTTGTATTCGCTTTTGTCGAACATGCTTGCGGCTTCCTTTAGCGAATTTTTTGCTTCAGACAGAGACATATATGAAAGATCTCTGCCGGCCACGGTGGTGCCCGGCGAAAACCTCCCGTTAATCGAAACCTTCACGAGCACGGTTAATAGCGCCAAAGAAAGACCTATGCCAAGTCCTATCACTAAGGGCTTCCCGATCTTTTTAAAGAGTTCTTTCATGTTCAACAGCTTCCATTTCATTTGGAATCTCGCGCGGTTCCGACGACTTCTTTTTTATTCTCAAAACTTTTTTGAGAAGTCGCAGAAAAAATTTTTCCTTTTTTGGTAATATTGGTTCTTCCCTCTTTGGAGAAATAGCCGCTCCAACCACGGAACCTATGGCACCCCCTATAACCGCACCCATTATCACTTTCTCGAGGATGTGTCTTTTTTTGTCATCCTTTTTTCTTTTGAAAAAACCGAACATGTTTTTTGTTTAAATTTTATCTTGCGATTTCTGTCGCGTCCGTGCGTCTGATAACATTAACTTTCACTTTTCCAGGGTAGCTAAGTTCTTTTTCTATTTTGTCCGCTATGTTTACCGCAAGGTCTTTCATCGCCTCGTCTTTTATCATTTCCGGGTCCACCATAACCCTAAGCTCTCTCCCCGCCGAAATAGCGAAGGCTTTCTTTACACCCTCGAAGGCCTGACCTTTTTCTTCCAGCGCCTGCATACGATCAATGTATTGTCCAAGGGACTCCTGTCGCGCACCAGGGCGACTTGCCGAAACGGCATCTGCGGCTATTACTATCCACGCCTCAGGGGTCTTGGGTGGTTCAGCCTCGTGGTGCGTCCACGCTGCATGAACCTCTTCCGGCTTGAACCCGTATTTTTCCATCAACTGCTTTGTGAGACGATCGTGTGTCTCCTGAATTGTCGGATCCTGGTCTATCGCTTTTCCAAGGTCGTGGAGGAATCCTCCGATTTTACATGTTTTAAAATTAAGATCGGCCTCGTATCCAAGCATCGCCGCCAGCCATGCAACCTCCATGGAATGCTTCATAATGTTTTGCCCGTAGCTTGTCCTGTACTGCATACGGCCCACGATCCCCAACAGCTCCTTGTTGTCAGACTTCATTCCGAGCCTTTCCACGGCGGTCTTTCCAACTATATAAAGCTCTTTTTCCAGCTCCTTTTTTGAGTCGTCGTATGCTTTGTTTATCAGTTTTGGATCTATGTTTCCCTTGAAGTTTATGAGTTTTTCCAGAACAAGCTGGGCCGTCCTTCTGAGAACGAGGTTGTAGCATGAAACACTTATCGTGTTTGGCAGATCATTAAATATAATGTCCACTTCCGGAAAAATTCTTTCCAGCTCCGCAAGGTTTTCCGCATTTCTTCCTACGATTTTTCCCTTCACAAAGTCTCTCTGTATTTTTATTAAAACTGTTTTTGTTTCAACCGATGTTGGGGAGGAAAGTCTCTGCATTGAGTTTTGGAGGATTTTTTTCGCGATCTTTGTGGCGTTTTCTTTAACATCCTCCTCGAGCTTAACAAGACGCTCCTGACTATAAGCCTCTGCCTCCTGTCTGTATGTTGTTAATACCTGCTCTTTTAGATTTTCCTTTTTTAAGCCTGTTTTTTGCGAGAGCTTTGCCTCTATTTCGCTCTCGAATTTTTTTATCTGCTCCTGCTTAAACTGCATATCCTCCTGTTCCGTGACAATCTCCAACCGTAAATCGTTGTTTCTGAGCTCCTTTTTTTCTATAAAAGACTCTTTGTTTTTTAACACCTCTCCGAGCTTCGCTATGCGTTCCTCCCTCTTCTTTGCTTCAGACAAACTTCTCTCCTTTATAATCTTTGCTTTTTCTGTTGCCTCTACCCTTAAGCGCGCTGCATCCGCTTCACTCTCCGCTACTATTTTCATCGCGTTTTCACGACGCTTTTCAAAATCAAAAATTTTGATTTTTCCAAAAACTATCATCGATACTCCCGTACCGACCCCGGCGCCTATCAAAAGTATTAGTATGTTTGTGAACATTGTTTTTAGTTAACGCTTATTTTTATCGCGTTTCGTGAGCTTGATGATAGAGGATTACTACCGACAAGACAAGGTTATGCGCTTTTTTTGCACATATTTTATATGTTTTTGTTTTTGTTTTATTTGTTTTAATTATCTCCACCTTAAAACTCGAAATTTTGTTTATGTTTTTTTGGTAAAATGTCAAATACTACAACTACTGTATTCTTATATATTATTATTAATACATATTGCTTTAAGGGGGAATATACATATAATTGACTGGGGCTGGACAAAAAAGATTAACATTTAAAATAGATATATGAAGTTTTTTTGCAATCAAAAGGATTTTGACGAAGCATTAAATATCGTAAATAAGGCTATAAGTCCAAACAATACTCTTCCTGTTTTGAATAATATTTTAATTAAGGCTGAGGGGAAAAAACTTTATTTTTCTTCAACAAATCTTGAAATTGCCATTAATTGCAATATAGACGCCGATGTTAGAAGTGAAGGTTCAATAACTGTTCCTGCAAAACTTATTACAAGTTATATATCTCTTTTAACTGACGAAAAAGTTGAGGTTAGTGTTAACGAAGGCGTTACTTTAAATATAAACTCTTCAACATCAAGCACGAAAATAAAATGTATAAGCGCTGATGAATTTCCACTAATCCCTAAACTTGAGAAAAGCAAAGAGGTTTCTGTTAAAAACGAAGATTTTATACTCGGCGTTAATGAAACTGTTTTTGCCGCTTCTGTTAACACATCAAGGCCTGTTTTATCAGGCGTTTTAATGTTGATAAAAAACGGTGATCTAAAACTTGTTGCAACAGATAGTTATAGGCTCGCAGAGAAAAAACTTACATTGTCGAAAAAGAGCGACGAGGAGATTTCCTGTATTATCCCGGCAAGGACAATGACAGAGCTTGCCAAGATTATTGGAAGATCTGGAGACAAAGAGCTTAAAATAAACATAACAAACAACCAAATATTATTTTCCACTGACGGCGTAGAGCTAATCTCACGACTTATAGAAGGAAAATTCCCTGATTATGAAAAAATTATTCCCAAGGAGCATAAAACTAAATTTGAAGTTTCCACAGAAGCACTGTCTCTTGTTTTAAAGAGGGTTAGTTTGTTTGCCAGAGAAAACAATAATAGCGTTCGTGTGAGTGTTACTAACGATGGGAAAGCTATTGTTTCCTCTGATGAGACAAAGGTTGGCGAGGAAAAGGCCGAGCTTTTGATAAAAATCGAAGGCGAGAACAATAAAATCTCACTAAACGCACAATACTTATTAGATGTTTTGACATATATAAACGAAGAAAAAATTTCTTTTATGATGAACGACAAACTTTCTCCTGCGGTTATTCGCCCGGCGAAAGGTGACGGATATGTTTATATAATCATGCCTCTTAAGGTTTAATAAGGTTTAACGGATATGAGCCGATGCGGAATTTAATTTCCTATTTTCCTCACGAGGGGTTGTCCGAAGCTGCAGAGCTTTTTCGGAACTCCAAAAATGTTAGTTTTTCTGGCGCCGGCAACGCGTCATCAAAAGCCATGCTTGTGGCTGATGTTTTAATGGAGGGTAAGCTTGGTAGGGCTTTGTGGATCGTAAACGACTCTGGCGAGCAAAACCAGGTCAAAAAAGCTGTCACTATGTGGGGGAATAGGCCTGTTTATATTTATACAAAAAAGAACGAGGAGGAGAGGCTTTCGTATCCAACATCGAGCGCTTTTGAACGCGATAAAGCTATTGGGCTTGTCGAATTTGTGTCGAGAGTTTATGAAAATAAAAACGCCGTTTTTGTTTTGGATTTTAACTCTCTTCTTCAAAACTTTCCAAACATAAAAGAGCTTATTGATAACAGTCTTCAGGTGTCGGTTGGTCAGGCGCTTGATCCCGTTGAGGTCATTGGAAAACTTGTAAACATAGGGTATGAAATTGGCGAAAAAGATTCCCTGAAAAAAGGCCAGTACTACAGGGTAGGGGACGTTATAAATATTTTTCCCGTTAACAGCGATTTTGTTTGGCAGCTTGATGTCGGATTTGACAAGGCGGAGGGGGTAAAAAAAATAGATCCCGTAAGCGGGGAAATTCTCGATGAAAAAAAACTTGTGGTTTTCCCTATTGATTTTGATTCAGAGACGCAGAATATTATGGAGCTCTTCGAAGGCAACAGCGTTGCGATAGACGACGAGGTCGACGTTGTTGATGATTATTATGATCTTTGGAATGATTTTATGGACGAGGCTCAAAAGATTTGTTCCACCATAACATTCACTTCTTTTAACGAGGACGACCAAAACCACAAACATTTACATTTTTTGTCTGTTGTTAAATATCGTAGTGCTTACGACCTGGCAAACGACTTGAGAGACAGAATTGCTGCCGGATGGAAGACTATTTTTTTTACTAAAAACGGTCACGACACAAGGGCTCTTTTGCTCGACCAAAAAGTCCCGTTTGTGAAAGGGATGGACGGGGAAAGCTCTTCGAAGGCACATGTGTTTGTTATAGAGATCGACAAGGAGGATGTTTTTCCGGACTCTTTTCAGGCGCCGGATTACAAGGTTTTGCTGATTAGTGATGTTGATTTGGCGATTGTTCGCGAGGAGAGACGAGGCACAACGAGTAGAAATATTTTCGACGATTTTTTGACCGGATTAAAACAGGGGGACTATGTGGTTCATGACGATCATGGGATAGCCAGATTTGGTGGGCTGGACAGGAAGACCGTGGACGGAATCACGAAGGAATATTTGAAATTGGAATATGCGGAAAACGACAAGCTTTTTGTTCCGATAGATCAGGCTGACAAGGTGAATAAATACATCGGATCGGAGGAGACGATGCCGCATTTGACGCGACTTGGAAGTGCCGAGTGGAATACCGTTACCAATAAAGTTAAAAAAGAAACCCAGGAAATCGCGAAGGAACTCCTGATGCTTTATGCCGAGAGAAGGTCTGCGAAGGGCGTGAAGTTTAAA
>CAZHDA010000021.1:11670-14614 GCA_964531125.1 uncultured Candidatus Peribacteria bacterium | reverse complement strand
GAAAAACTTATCGCAAAAATTCTTAATGAAATTGGCTCGAAAGAGATTATCGACGGAAATATAATCCGTCTGGCTTTGAGCATAAACCAGGGATTGGCAAAAAATGAGAAGACGAATGTTTACAGCCCTTACTGGAGACTTAAAGATATTGAAGACGCCATGGTGGACACTATTACAGCGTCCGCAACCAAAGTGCTGAAGAAAAAAGGCGATGTTTTGGACGACGACAAGATCGTCGTGCAGGTACGACAGCTTTTGGGAGATAAATTGAAGAACTATCCGGATCTTTTGATTGTATCTGTTTTGGAAGTAGATCGAAGATTAAAGAAAGTAAACGATGGCTTTGGTCTGATGAGCTGGAGACACATAAATCCACGCAGTATTCGAGACAAAGCTTATATTGTTTTGAAAAGGGAGCATCGTCCGATGCATTTCGTTGAAATCGCAAATAAAATTTCCGAGGCGGGTTTCGACAAAAAAGTTGTTACAACACAGGCTGTGCATAATGAACTTATCCGATATGATCAATTTGTACTGGTCGGTCGTGGTCTTTACGCTTTAAAAGAGTTTGGCTATGCCAAAGGAACGGTTTCAGATATTATCGAGAATCTGCTGGCAAGGAAGGCGCCCATGAGCAAGCAGGATATTATCGATGGAGTTTTGAAACAACGACATGTAAAGAAAGGCACGATTTCTTTAAATCTTCAAAAGCATCCTCAGTTTGTGAGAGTCGGCCGCGCAGTATACAAGCTGGATTTGAAAAGGAAGAAAAATTAACCTAGAATGCGGTCATGACCGACTGCATTTTCTGTAAAATTCTGGCGAGGGAGATCCCCACGGAGTTTTTGTATGAGGACGATCTTTGCGTGATTTTTCGAGATATCAGTCCAAAGATGGCCACCCATCTGCTGATTGTTTCGAAAAAGCACATTCATAGTATCGCGGAAATGGAGGAGGGGGACGAAAAAATAGTCGGGCACATGGTAAGAGCCGGCAAGTTGTTGCTGGCAAAAATGGGCCTTGTCGGATATACGATTCAAATAAATGTTGGAAAAGACGGAGGGCAGGAGGTCTTTCATTTGCATATTCACCTACTTTCTAAATTGTCCTAAATGTCGTTCGCAAACTTACATGGGCACTCGCATTACAGCCTGCTGGATGGTTTTGGCACACCAAAAGATATAGTACTTCGCGCGAAAGAGCTTGGATATCCGGCAGTTGCTTTAACAGACCATGGAGTGACGCATGGTTTGATAGAATTTTACAAAGCCGGTAAAGAGGCCGGAGTAAAAACTATTTTGGGTTGTGAGTTGTATATCGCGCCGAGAGGGCGTTTTGACAAGGACGGAAAAATCGACACGAAGCCATATCATTTGACAGTTTTGGCCGAAAATAATGAAGGTTATAAAAATCTTCTTATGCTTGTGACCAAGGCGCATCTTGAGGGGTTTTACTATAAACCGCGAGTCGATTATGGATTGCTGAAGGCTTATAGCAAAGGACTGATTGCTTTAAGCGGTTGCATGGCCGGACATTTACCGAGGACAATATTGTCGGAAGACGATACGGAGACGGAAAGGGTCATAAATCTTTATCAGGAAATTTTTGGAAAAAATAATTATTTTTTGGAATTGCAGGACCATCCATTGATAGAGAGCCAATCCTTTGTAAATGAGAAGCTAAAAGAGCTTTCAAAGAAGCACAAAATTCCACTTGTAATCACGAATGATTCGCATTATCCACGACCGGAAGACAGCGATGTGCATGATATTTTGCTCTGTATTCAAACAGGAGTCTCTATAAATGACGAAGGAAGGATGCATTATACCGGAGATTTTTCGATAAGACCGATAGAGGATATCAAAGCAGCCGTGAAGGATTGTCCGGAAGCGGTCGAGAACACTCTGAAAATCGCCGAGCGATGTAATGTAAATCTGGAATTTGGGACAAACCTGATACCTAGTTATCCGACTCCACAAAATGAGAGGGCGGATATTTATTTGCGGATGCTTTGCGAAGAAGGTTTAAAGGAAAGATTTGGGAAGAAAAAAATTGATAAAGTTTATTTGGATCGTCTGGATTTCGAGTTGGGTGTTGTAAATAAAATGGGTTTCGACACTTATTTTCTGATAGTGCATGATGTCGTGAAGTACGCAAAGGATCAGGGAATAGTCGTGGGGCCAGGGCGAGGTTCGGCCGCAGGTTCTATCATTGCCTGGTCGCTGAAAATTACGGATTTGGATCCGATTGAGCATGGGCTCTTTTTTGAACGGTTTTTGAATCCCGAACGAGTAAGCATGCCGGATATAGATATCGATTTCGCCGACACAAGGCGCGATGAAATTTTTAAATATGTTATAGAAAAATACGGCCGCGAGAATGTGGCTCAGGTTATTACTTTCGGAACCATGACAGCAAAAGCAGTGGTGAGGGATGTCGGACGCGCTTTGGGTTATCCTTATACTGAAGTGGATGAACTTGCAAAGACGGTGCCCGCGCCGATTTTGGGAAAACATACGCCTCTAAATATTTCCATAAAGGATGATCCGGACCTGCATAACGCGTATGTGAAAAATCCCCGTTCAAAAGCATTGCTGGATTTTGCGGTGCGACTGGAGGGAACCGTGCGCCACGCAGGTACACATGCATGTGCCGTTGTGATTTCAGAAAAACCGCTGACAGAATATACAGCTCTTCAGTTTGGCGCCGGTGGTGGCGAGGAAATTATTACACAGTATTCCGCCAAGCCTCTGGAGGATTTGGGTTTGCTAAAGATGGATTTTCTTGGATTACGAAATCTTACAATCATAGAAAAAACTTTGAATTTTTTGGAGAAAAAAAACGGTGAGAGGCTGGATATTTTAAACATCCCATTCGATGATAAGGATTCTTTCAAGCTGTTTCAGGAAGGGCAAACCACGGGAGTGTTTCAGTTTGAATCCCC
>CAZHDA010000021.1:0-11570 GCA_964531125.1 uncultured Candidatus Peribacteria bacterium | reverse complement strand
TCTTTGTTGGAAGAGCAACGGGAAAAATTTGTAAAAGGAGCCATGAAAAACGGCCACGATGAGAAATTCGGACGGGAAGTTTTTGATCAGGTTATTGAGCCTTTTGCCGGATATGGTTTCAACAGGGCTCATGCGGTTTGTTATGGTCTTATCGCCTACCAGACGGCGTATTTAAAGGCACATTACCCTTTGGAATTCATGACCGCGCTACTTTGCAGCGACGAGGACAATATGGATAGAGTTGTTTTGGAAATTAAGGAATGCGTTGAAATGGGTATTGAGGTTTTGCCTCCGACTATAAACGAATCCCTGAAACATTTTACCCTAGTAGGAAAGAATAAAATCAGATTTGGCCTTCTTGCAATAAAAGGGGTCGGAGAGGGGCCGATAAAAGAGATTATCAACGAACGCAAAAAAAACGGTCTTTATAAGTCTTTGGAAGATTTCGCCAGACGAGTTCCGGCTTCAGTATTGAATAAAAAAACTTTGCAAGCCCTGGCTTATTGTGGTGCTCTTGATGAATTTGATGATAGAAATCAAATCGCCGAAAATTTTGAAGAAATAGTTACGTTTGCAAAACATTGTCAGCGCTCCGTATCAAACGGACAAACCGATATCTTTGGTGACATGTCCGACGAAGAGAGTGGTGACACCGGTTTTCATTTACATAAGGCCGCAAAATCCACCCCAGCTCAAAAGCTAAAATGGGAAAAAGAATTTCTCGGGATGTATATTTCCGGACATCCTTTGAAAGGTTTAAAAAAGTATATTCATAAAAAAGGGAATCTGATCGGCGAACTAGAGGAAAAAAATTTAGGAAAAACGGTGAAACTTGTGGGTGTCGTTTCCGGTATTCGCAAGATATTGACCAAGTCAGGAGAATACATGGTCACTTTTACGCTTGAGGACCCGACGGGCATGGTTGGAGCCGTGATGTTTCCAAAGATTTATTCAAAATTATCTTCGGTAATAGTGGAGGACGGTCTGGTGGCCGTAAGCGGAAAATTTGAATATCGTCGCCAGCAATATCAAGTTTCGTGTGATGCGGCAAAATCTCTTTCCATAGAGACGATGCTTGCAAATGCAAAGGAGCTGCGAGCTTATGATCCAAATGAGCAAAGCGATTTCGCCGTTCGAAAGATTGACGATATTTTAGCGGAGAAAAAGCTAATGGTTGAATCGGAGGTAAAGACGGACGATAACAATACGATTGAGGATTTTGATGTTTCAATTGATCCATATGTCATCAAAATTCCTGCAAATATCGGGAAAACAACTTTGGCGCAACTTTCCGAATTACTTCAAAATGCCCATGGGGATGTGCCTGTTGAGCTCCATATAAACGGCTCAAAAAAAATAAAACTTCCTTTTGGGGTGAAAATGAACAAGGATCTGGAGAATCAGATTGCCACGCTGCTTAAGTAGCTTCCATTTTAGGCTAAAGAATGGTATAATTTCGTGATTTAATGGATTTTTATGTCTCTGAGTGAGAATCCCGGCAAGCCGATAGAAAAAATCGATCAAAAGGAGAAGCCGAAAGGCGGGCCCAAGAATCGGGATGTTTTGAAGGTTAATTTAGGGAAAGCTAAATCCAGAAGTTTTTCAGAATTAAGAAAAAGCGTAGATGAGAGGGCAAAAACCGTGAAAACCGTTGGCGGTGTTTTTGGGAATTCGGAAGATTTTTTGGCCATGGCGGACGCGAAGATTGAGGAAAAAGAAGACAAGCTGAAGATTGATTTGGATTTTGAAAAATTAAACAAAGGAATGGATGGAAAGGGTGTGGAATTGACTGAAATTTTCACCCCTGATTTTAAAGAATTGAATGTGGGCGGGAAGGCTTATACGAGAGGAATGAAGGATGGCAAGCTGGCGTATTATTCAGAAGATGGAAAGGAAGTGCCGATGGATGCGCTGAAGGGGAAAATGAGTTTTGATTTTTCGGAGTCGCAGATGCTGGATCTGACGAGATCCGAGGTGGAGGAAATGGTTCAAAAAGAGTTGGAGTTGAATTTGAAAAAGACGGAAATTCAGAATGAGGGGATCGCGCAGAGATTTGCGAGTATGGATCGGCAGTTTGGAGGAGGAGGAGGAGGAGGGAGCGGAGGAGGTGGTGTAGAGAGAATGAGTCCGTCGGCTTATGCATCAGTCGCGCCATCGAGAGCACCGCGAAATTATCGAAAATTTGAGCAAGGCGTGGCGCCGGAACAAAATACTTTCGATGTGAATCAGTCGGCGAAAGATTTTTTGCAGGATTGGGAGCGAAAATATCCCGGTTATATGAATAATCAGGAGACTACGGCGCAAAGAATTCAGAGCAGGACAGCAAAGATGGCATATGTGCGTACATTTCAAGATCAGGATATTCCGAGGGCTATAAGATCAGGATGGAGTGCTGAAAAACAGAATCGGCCACTGATGATAACGAGAGACAGGATGTCTTATCTTTTTGTTCCCGCCGTCGACGGTCAGAGAATCGATTTAAACAATCCAGACACATTTCATCTACTGAGAATGCCCATAAGTACAGGAAAGGGTGGCTATGGAAATGTTCCTTCTTCCGCACAAACACCCATAGGTCTCTTGGAGGCGACAGATTATCAGGAGACTGGACCAAAAGCCGGTAACGGCGTTAATGTTTATAGAATTATTTTGCAGGGCCGTGAAAGTGGAAATATAAATTCGGAAGGCAGAGCAATCAGGGCTCACCAGGGAAATCTTGATAGGCCTTCCGGTGGCTGTCTTCGTTTTGGTGCCAGAGAAACAATCTTTTTGGCCTCACAGGTGAAACAGTTTGGGAGCGTTTTTATAAATGTCAGTCCGAATGGAGTGGACGAGACTCCGGTGCAGACCGCGATGGCTGGAGAGCAAACCAAAAAGAAGGTTTAATTTAACCGTTGATAAATCCCCCACTATTCTCTAAGATTGGAGAGTATTTTTAGCCGAATTTTATGTATAGAACACATACTTGCGGGGAACTGACGGAAAAGCAGGCCGGAAAATTGGTGACTCTGTGTGGCTGGGTGCATCGCCGGCGTGATCATGGCGGGATTGTTTTTATAGATCTGCGGGATCGCTACGGACTGACACAGATAGTGTCGGATCCGGAAAAATTTGCGGATGCTCATAAACAGATGGACACCGTGCGCTCCGAATTTGTTTTGCAGATTGAAGGCGTGGTGAATCTAAGACCGAAAGGTCAAGAGAATGCAAATCTCACGACCGGAAAGATAGAGGTGGATGTTCAAAAAGTGACTATTTTAAATCCTTCAAAGACTCCCCCATTTGAACTTGATGTTGAGAAAGAGGTCAATGAGGAATTGAGACTAAAATATCGCTATCTGGATTTGAGACGCGAGAGAATGAAGAGAAATCTGGTTCTACGACACAAAGTCATCAAGTATATCCGCGACTACATGGACAAGGAGAATTTCTTGGAAGTGGAGACACCAATTTTGATAAAAGGAACGCCTGAAGGGAGTCGTGAATATCTTGTGCCTTCAAGGCTTTATCCGGGGACTTTTTATGTGCTTCCACAATCGCCACAACAGTTGAAACAACTGCTGATGGTGGCCGGTTTTGACAGGTATTTCCAGATAGCACGCTGTTTCCGAGATGAGGACCAACGCGGCGACCGCCAGCCGGAGTTTACGCAGCTGGACGTGGAAATGTCATTTGTGAATGAGGAGGATGTGATGGCGTTAAATGAGAAACTTTTGATCGAATTGGTGAAGAAATTCGCTCCGCAAAAGAAGATTCAGAAAACTCCGTTTCCGGTGCTGACATATGAGGAGGCGATGAATTTATATGGCAGCGACAAGCCGGATATACGATTTGATCTGCCACTTAGTGATATCTCTGATATTGCGGCGGATTGCGGGTTTGGAGTTTTCAAGAGCGTGGTCGAGGCCGGAGGCGTGGTGAAAGCTCTAAAAGTAGATGGTGGGGCAAAATTTACACGCAAAGAAATAGATGAATTTGAGGAGTCCGCGAAAATTTATGGAGCGAAAGGTTTGGCGTATGTTGTAGTTGAAGAAGAGCTGAAATCCCCTATCGTGAAGTTTTTCAAGAAAGAGGAAATGGATGAGATTTTGAAAAGAGTCGGAGCCGAAAAAAATGATATCGTCTTTTTCGTTGCGGCGGATTTTTCCGTGGCCTGTACGGCGCTCGGCGCTGTTCGTTTAGCTGTAGGAAAGAAACTTCAGCTGATCGATGAAAATTTGTTTGCGTTTACATGGGTGCATGATTTCCCGATGTTTGAGATCGATAAAGAGAGCGGAAAATTGAACGCTGTACATCATCCTTTTACTTCGCCAAAGGATTCAAAAGAATTTTTGGAAAATCCGAAGGGTGCTACGGCACTTGGGTACGATATAGTTTTGAACGGCAGTGAGATCGGCGGCGGGTCAGTGAGAATTCATGATTCACAGGTGCAGGCCAAGGTTTTTGAAATTTTGGAAATCAGCAAAGAGGACGCGGAACGCAGATTTGGTCATATGCTTGAGGCTTTCCAGTATGGAGCGCCGCCTCATGCAGGAATCGCGTGGGGGCTGGACCGTCTGGTTATGATTTTTGCAGATGAACCAAATATTCGTGAAGTGATAGCATTTCCAAAAGATTCCAAGGCGAAGGATCTGATGCTTGGCGCCCCGTCTGTAATGCCAAATGAGCAATTGGAAGAGCTGCATGTGAAGATTGATCTTAAGGCCAAACAATGATTGTCAAAAGCAGCTTTTCATGGTAAAATGCTATAATTAAAACAAAAAATGAATAACTGGATCCTCATTCTGGTTTTAGTGGCGATTGTCGCTGCAGTGTCTGCGATTTTGGCATATGTGAGGTTCCGGATGAACTTAGAGAGATCGCTAAACATGGTCTTTTTGGAAATACGGGTTCCTAAAAAGGAATCAAAGGAAGACCGTGAAGTTGAGGGCGAACAATATTCAACACAAAAGGATTTTAAAGAGATCGCCGGCGGCATAATGATGCAGTTTTTTGATTCGCTTTATAGTATCTACACAAAAGAGTGGTATAAGATTTTCACCGCGCAGGATTTTTTGTCCTTTGAATACGCGGTTTTGGATGGAATGGTGAAGTTTTTCATAGTTTGTCCTCGAAAATTGCAACCGATCGTAGAAAAGCAGCTTACCGCCTATTTTCCCGATTCATATATTGAGGCTGTCGAGGATTACAATATATTTAAGCCGCATTCAAAAGTTGTCTCGGCGTATATTGTTACGCATAAGCCATATTGGTATCCGATCAAGACTTATGCCAGAATGAACGCCGACCCTTTGAACGGATTGGTTAATTCCCTTTCCAAAATAGGTCAGGACGAGGGAGCCGCTATTCAGATGATGGTGCGACCTCTGAAAGACGGCTGGCAAAAAGAGGGCCGAAAGGAGGCTTCCAAGATTTTTCAAAATAAAGGCGGGCACGATGTAAAATGGTACAACCCTTTGAGTTGGTTTTCTACTTTGTTTGGGGTTTTGATTTCCGGTGACAAAGCTCTGCAAAATCTTGATAAGGACGGCGTCACTACGAGGACGACCCCAATCACTGACGAGGAGGTAAAGTCCATGGAAGAAAAAAATTCCAAACCTGGTTTTGAGACTATTATTCGTCTTGTTTCTTCTTCCAAAACAAAACAGGAAGCCATGAATAACCTGATCGCGATGCGCGGAAGTTTTTCTCAATACAGTACTTCAAACGGCAATCAGCTGGAATATACTCACTGGCATAGCAATAAGACTTTGGTGACGAATTTTATTTTCAGGAATTTTCGAAGAGGTGCCTGGCAGTGGCTTGGCAGAAAGCGAATGATTTTCGCATCGGACGAACTCGCAAGTATTTTTCATGTTCCGAATATCAGATTTAATAAATATCCGTGTATAGCGTGGCAAAATTTCAAAATCGCGCCCGCTCCTACAAATATTCCGGATAAAGGAATTCTGCTTGGTCACAATATCTATCGCGGTGATGTGAAGGAGATACGTATGAAACGCGAGGACCGCTTCCGACACTTCTATGTGATAGGTCAGACTGGAACCGGTAAATCTTCGATCTTACAGGTGATGATCAGGCAGGATTTGCAAAACGGGGATGGCGTCTGTGTGATTGATCCGCACGGCTCTTTGATAAGTGATATCTTGCCTTTTATTCCGCGTGAACGGGCCGATGATGTGATTTATTTTGATCCCGGTGACATGGAGCGCCCGCTTGGAATAAATTTATTGGAGGGGGACACATGGGAGGAGAAAGAAATGGTGGCGCTGGACGCAATGAATATCATGATCAAGCTATTTGACGAAGAAGTGTTTGGCCCACGAATTCAAGACTATTTTCGAAATGGTTGTCTGACGCTGATGTCCGACCCGAACGGAGCGGCATTGACTGATATCGTCCGACTTTTTACTGATGATGATTTTGCCAGACTGAAGCGCCAATATGTGACAAACCCTGTCGTGGCTTCTTTTTGGGATCATCAGATGGCAAAGACAGGAGCACGGGAAAAACAAGAGATGATCCCCTACTTTGCGGCCAAATTCGGTCAGTTTGTGACAAATACAATGATGAGAAATATCATTGGACAGACAAAGTCCGCTTTTGACCTGGCTGATGTCATGCAAAAAAAGAAAATTTTGCTGATGAATCTTTCAAAAGGCACAACCGGCGAGGTGAATTCCAAACTGCTTGGCTTGATTATCGTTCAAAAATTGCAGATGGCTGCCTTGAAGCGCGAAAAGATTCCTAAGGATCAGCGAGCAGATTTTTTCCTCTATATTGATGAATTCCAAAACTATGTGACACAGAGTATCGAAGTGATACTATCCGAGGCACGAAAATACCGCTTGGGACTAAATATCGCTCATCAGTACCTCGCCCAGCTGGAAGAAGGTGGCACTTCTTCAAAGAAAGGCGCGGACCTGAAAGGCGCCGTCTTTGGGAATGTGGGGTCTATGATGTGTTACAAGATAGGCGCGCAGGACGCCGAGTTTATGGGTAAGGAAATGGCTCCTGTATTCAGCGAACAAGATCTGATCAATATCGATAAATACAAGGCTGTAATGAAGCTTTCCATAGATACACAGCCAAGCCGGCCATTTACCATTATCCCTGTAAATCCGTACACCGAGCAAGGTGACAAGGAGGCGGCTGAGGCCTACAAACAATTGTCCAGACTCAAGTATGGTAGGGACAGAGAGTTCGTGGAGAGAGAGATTTTGCGTAGAATCGGCGCTATTTAGCCGCACCATATTTTCCCTAATTTGCAAGTATTTATGCGGATCGGGGTCTTTTTTTGTGCTATAATGTGAAGATTTAAAAAATCAAAATACAAACAAAAATGAAAACCAATATCAAATCTATTATTCGTAGATCCATAGCGACCTTGGTGGCCAGTGTGATGTTTATAGCGATATTTATGCCTTCGACAAGTCAGGGGCACCTTGTAATAGCCGAATCTCTGGAGGGAAACGGCGAAGAGACCGGATATCCTATTATTCAGACATTTACGATTTCCGCGTATTATTCCCCACTTCCATGTCAGCTACGGTATGCGACCGGCGCCTATGCCAGCGATATCCGTCTGAACGGAGGCGGCGTACATGGGGCTGATGGAACTCCCGTATATCCCGGGATGGTGGCCGCTCCGAAGAGCTACGCTTTTGGGACCAAATTATATATACCCGGTGTGGGAATAGTCGGTGTTCATGACCGAGGCGGAGCCATTGTTACGGCAGGTAACAGAGGACAGGCCTATGACCGTTTGGATATTTGGATGGGTTATGGTGACAAAGGCTTAAAGAGAGCTTTGTCATGGGGAAAAAGGACTGTGGATGTGACTATTTACGGAATTACTGATTCTGTAGTCGAGGATATAGCTCTGGATGGGTATACCCCCGAGGAAGCTATTCCAAATGATTGCGACCAAGTCGAGGAAACTTTGATGGCCGATAGTATAAATGACACGGAAACAGCTGCCAGCGTGCAAGTTGTCGGGCTTTTTGCTTCAAATATGGAAAAAGGGGCCAGCGGGGAAAATGTGACGAAATTGCAGAATGAATTGAAAAAGCTAAATTACTACAAGGTTGAGCCGAGTGGAGTTTATGATGATCTGACGGTGCACGCGATCTACAAATTTCAGCAGTCTCAAGGGATTGTTGCCGATGAAAATACGGCAGGAGCTGGTGTTTTCGGGCCGATGACGAGGGGAAAGATCAATGAAATAGCCGCTACCCGTGATGAGACTCTGGCGATGATAGAAGGGGCTACCGCAAAGGTGAAGAACGCCTTAGTGGCGAGTGAGTAATGGGCGGAGATCTATGTAAAGTACTGCTGTGCCGCTTTTCTCCAATATAGACGCTCCCCTCCGTATCTTCTTGGCTTTGGTTTGCCGTTGATTTTGGGTCTTGTGATTCTGGATTTTATGGCTCCACTATCCTTGTGCCTCCCTCCATCCGTCTTAAGAAGTCCCTGTTTAGTAGGTCTCGTTTTTGGTTTACGACCTCTTTTGTCCACCAATTCCACACATTCTTCCTCCCATGCCTCGTAAAGATCTGCCTGGACGATGACCCCCTCCAACAACAATCCGCGAAATTCATCCGCAAGCCTCTGACAAACCATTAATGAAGCCTCTGTGGGATTTGGATTGGTTTCGGTCACCTCTGTATCTGGCCTAAAATTTTCAAGTCCCTCCATGGTTTTATTTGATAAGTTATATTTGGTTTTTGATTTTATTACATTGCCAGCTTTCCGCCAAGCAATTTTTTGAGTTCGGATTCGAGTTTTATGATTTTTTGTTGAATTTTTTGAATGGAGACAGGCGGTTTGAAGGTGTGGCCGTGTTTCTTATTGCCTTGAGCAAAACGGGTTTTCAATGGAACAAGTTTTGCGCCTTCGGCGCGTTTGTCGGCGTAAAACAGCACTTTTTCGTCGAGTGTTTTGAGGCTTGATACAGAGTGAAATCCGTGTTTTGAAACCAAGCGGGCAAGGTCGGCGTAACCTTCTTTTTTTAGAATTTGTGTAAGGGCTTTGGTATGACCTATTTTGCCGTATTTTCGGCGGATTTCCTCCCAGATTTGCAAGTCTTTCAGCGTTACCCTCTGGTCGAAATAATTAAAATTCATATCTTTGAAGTCGCAGATGCGAAGCACATCGTGAATCAACGCGGCGTTTACAACAAGCTTTGTGTTCACCTTGTGCCCTCTTGCATTTAGAGCTTCGCAAAAGGCTTTGGCGACAATGCCGACTGTTTTCATGTGGTTAATTACATGAACGGGAACATTAAATCTCCCGTACAGTGATTTTACGGGAATGGTCGTCGACATATTCCAAAAAAATATCTGTTCTTTTTTGAGGGAGTGCGCCTTTTAGTCTGTCAGCCCATTCTATAACTAAAATATTCGTTGGATTTTCCATCAATTCATCGAGCTCCCCGGCCAACAGATTGTCGATCTCCTCCAGCCGATAAAGATCAATGTGGTAGAAATTCCGATTTTTGAGACTGTAGTGACGAATATATGTATATGTGGGGCTCTTTACGCTGAATCCTGAAAGACCAAGTGCTGAAGCAAGACCTTTGACCAAAGTTGTTTTGCCGGAGCCAAGTTCTCCATATAGACATAAAATGCCGCCTTCTTTCAGTTCGGAGGCAAGTTTCTTTGCAATTTCGTGGGTTTGTTTCTCACTTTTGGATAGGGTCATCGTTGATTTTTGGCGTCAAATTTGGTATAATCATACGATATAAAAAACAAAAACAAAATGAAATTGAATCTTGCGAAGCATCATTGGTTATTTGCAGGCACTATCATTGTCTCCTTACTGGTCTATATGTTTGGACCTCAGTATTTGATGATGACTAGCGTTTTAAATTACGCGCAACACGATCCTTTTGACGGGACGACCTATCCTATCAAAAAAGCTCCGGACTATGTGCATTTGACTACGGACGAAAGAACAAAAACCTATAGTGAGCTGGATTCGAGCAAGCTTTTGGATATGCCAAAATATGACGCTGATCAGCTGACTGTAAGCACTGATTCTCTAAAATGGAATAACGCGACTGACGATAAAATCCGAAACGCAAAGATCACCTACGCCGTGCCATACATGGGAAATTATAAATTGGACGGGAAGGAAAATGCCGGCTCGCATGCCGCCGTGGATATAAAAATTCCAAAGGGAACTCCAGTTTACGCTATTGCAAACGGAGTGGTTACCGTGGCTTCGACGCAGACAAACGGTTTTGGAAATCATATTGTTTTGATGCATAGAAATTTTCCAACTTTGGAAGACGCAAACGCAAAAACGACGATTTATTCAAGCTATTCTCACATGAGCGCAGTTTTGGTTTCCACAAATCAGGTTGTAAAAAAAGGTGAGCAAATCGGTCTTTCCGGAGATACGGGAACAGCCACCACTCCTCATTTACATTTCCAAATAGACACGGACGAGGCGGACTGGCATCCGTTTTGGCCATTCACTTCTGCTGAAGTAAATGCCGCCGGCTTGAATTTCTTTTCCGCTATAAATGAGGGCTTGGGTCGTGAAAATGCATTGAAAACCACGATTCATCCGATGAAGTATGTACAAAAATATTTGAATGTGACCTCTGCGGGATCTTATGTGAATAATACTGAGGAGGAGCCTGTTGAGGAAAATACTGAAGATGTGAAGGAGGTTGTCGATGAAGAAACTCCGGTTGTAGAAGAGGTGGAAGAGATTACCGCGACAGAGCCTCCTGTGTTAAAGTTCGAGTTCGCAATGCGTCCCACATATTATAACGGTCAGACTTCCAATTTTTCGATTTTGCTGAGGGATCAATACGGAAATGTATACGACAAAGGGTTTGATGGTGAGATAACGGTGCAGGCGGTGGATGGCAAAGTGACCGTAGACAAAGCAATTGTCGACGCCGGAGATTTTGACGGAGACGGAAAACTGCAAACCGATTTCAAAAAAATGGTTCCGGGAAAAGACAAACTTTTGATTTCCTATAACGGGCAAAAGTACTATTCCGATGAATTTGCGATCGAAGACAGCGGCAGTGAAAAATCTTTCACTGATGTTCCGACCGATCATGAGTATCATGAAGCCATTATTTATTTGGCAGAGCAGGGCGTGATAAACGGTTATCCGGATGGAACTTTCAAGCCCGGCGCCACAGTGAGCAGGGTCGAGGCTTTGAAATTTATCCTTGAAGGAATCAAGGCTTCTCTTGATGGTGGCGATCTCCCATTCAAAGATACTTCGAGTAAGGAGTGGTACGCAAAATATCTGTATACCGCTTACAAAAACAAGGTCGTGGATGGATATTCGGACGGCCGATTCAAACCGGCAGGAACTGTAAACAAAGCTGAATTTTATAAAATGCTTTTCAACGGTATGGGAGTGACTGTGGACTCAAGCGTCAGTGAAGATCCCGCCGATGATGTAAAGGCTTCTGACTGGTTTGCTCCATACATCGCGAAGGCGAAGTCCATGGGCGTGATGCAGTCGGACATTCGCACGGTGCGCCCCGCAAACGGCATGAGCCGTGGCGAGGTGGCTGAAGCAATTTACAGGTTGATGAC
>CAZHDA010000020.1:5022-14810 GCA_964531125.1 uncultured Candidatus Peribacteria bacterium | reverse complement strand
CCCCAAATTTGCCAAATCCCACCAAATCCCCGATAATATCCTCCCGATAACGGTTTTTTCACATGAATCACGCGATTATTCTCGCCGCCGGACAAGGTCAACGCATGGCTATGCGCAAAGACAAGCTTCTTGTTCATGCCGCAGGTCATCCGCTTATTTACTATCCTATAAGCGCTTTCGACGATCATCCGGAAATCGACACGATCACGGTTGTGGCAAATAAAACCAACCAAAAAGAGATTGAAAAAATCATCAAATTTTACCGTTTTCACAAAGTGAAAAAAGTTGTAATCGGTGGCTCCACGCGTCAAGCTTCACTTTCCAAGGGGCTTGCCGCTCTTCCAAAGCCGGGAAAAGATGACATAGTTGTTGTGCACAACGCAGCAAATCCTCTGGTTTCGTTCGAGGAAATTATGGGCGTAATTCATCATTCAAACGAGCATGGAGCCTGTATAGCCGGCCACCAGCTTTCCTCAACGATCAAGGAAATAAAGGGACAGCATATTATCAAAACTCATGATCGCAAAAAGCTTTTTTCGGCGGAAACGCCACAAGCCGCAAAGTTTGCCCTTCTAAAAAAATCTCTCGATTTCGTCACAAAGAAAAAAATCGAATGCACGGACGAGGCTATGATGCTCGAGGAAAACAAATTTGAGGTATGGATAACCCCCGCCTCCGAAAACAATTTCAAAATAACAACACAGGCAGATCTTCTGCGTCTTCGCACTATTCTCGGCGAATTGCCGGAAGATTTTCGCGTGGGAATCGGCCAGGACAGCCACACATTTGACGACGAAAAAATAGGGCTCACTATTGGCGGAATCACTCTTCCAAAAGAAAAAAAATTACAGGCAAATTCCGACGGTGATGTCATCCTGCACGCCATTTTCAACGCTTTATCACAGGCCATCGGTGATATGTCGATAGGCTTTTATGCCGACGAGGAAGCCAAAAAGGGTGTCACGGATAGCAAGAAATATCTCGCTCCTTTGCTTCAAAAAATCAAATCGGAAAAATTCAAAATAAATAGCCTCGGTCTCATGATTGAATGCGGCAAGCCAAAAATCGACCCTCTGGTCCCGAAGTTAAAAAAATCCATCTCTCAGATTCTCGATATCATGCCGCAGCGTATCGGTATAACCGCGACTTCCGGAGAAAACCTGACGGTTTTTGGCCGAGGGCTCGGCATCCAGTGTTTTGCAATTGTTTCAATCATAAAGAAATCCGAGTAGACAGCCATCGACTAAAAACATATCCTTGCTTCAGTCAACGATTTTTAACCATATGAAAATTCACGCGCCTTGCAAAATAAATCTCTGCCTTGATGTTCTCAAAAAAACCTCATCAGGCAAACACAAAATCCAAACCATCTATTTGGAATTGAAAAATCCAAACGACGCAATAGAAATCAAAGAAACTCGCCTTTGCGACAAAGTGTCAATACTAAACCAGCCCGAAAATCGCCTAATCACGATGGAAAGCAATCTCGCTTTCAAAGCTCTCCAGCTTTTCAAACAAAAAACCGGCATAAAAAAGTTTTTTGAAATCAAAATCCACAAAAAAATCCCCATCGCTTCCGGTCTGGGTGGCGCTTCGTCTGATGCCGCTGCGGTCCTCAAGGGTTTGAACAAACTCTGCAAAACCAATCTTTCCATTAAACAGCTTCTTTCTCTCGCCTCAAGGCTCGGCTCCGATGTGCCATTTTTTATAATCGGCGGCTGCGCCATTGGAACCAATTTTGGTGAAAAACTCAAGCCTCTCCCCGTCCCAAAAAATCTCAAAATCAAACTCTTTTTTCCAAAGAAAAAAACTTTTCCATCACTAAACAAAACCGCAAACGCCTATGCCGCGCTCGACCTCAGCCGTTGCGGTAAAAATAAATCCAAAACATTAAGCAAAAAATTCCTCATCGAAAACATCCACAACGATTTCGAAACTATTTTTGCCGTTCCGAAAGGTCGTCACCTGTGCGGCTCCGGACCTGCCACTTTTACAGCCAAGTGATCCTTAGGGAAGGAGACTTTACGACTTTTTGCGTTGCCTTATTCAATCTTTTGGATGTTTCATCCAAAGCGATAGCAAATGTAACTCCCTGCATCATAGGGACGCCGGGCCCATTGCTCCTTATATTAGTCATGGTTAGCTCCCTTGTTCCATTCGTTGAGGTGTTTTTCACCCTCCATTTAGCACAGCCTCCATCGCGCATTACGCTTTGAACTTTTCCTTGTATCCGCTTTTTCTCTTCGTCTACTCTAGCAGGATCCACTTTTAAAGTTTCGAAAATAATATGGTACGCCTGATCAAGACTTAGACCGTCAACAACTTCTCCCCTCTTTCTCAGTGATGAATTTTTTGAAATCATATTGTTTTATTAAAATTCACTCCTTCCGCTGATCGCTTTTCCCAGCGTCACCTCATCCGCATATTCCAGATCACCGCCGACAGGCAGACCCCTCGCGATTCGTGTCATTCTCAGGCCAAATTGCTGCAGTTGTCTTTGAATATACAAAGCCGTTGCCTCCCCCTCCAAACTCGGATTTGTCGCCAACAAAATTTCCTTCACCCCGTTCCCGTTTTTTATCCGATCAAAAAGGTCCGCCAATTTCAGCTGTTCCGGTCCGACTCCGTCCACCGGCGAAAGCGCGCCATGTAGCACATGATAGAGACCTTTATATTCTCGTGTTTTCTCGATTGCAACCACATCCAAAATTTCTTCAACCACGCAAATCACGCTCTTGTCGCGTTCCGCTCCATCGCAAATCGGACATGGATTTTTCTCCGAAATATTCCAACATTTTTCACAAAAAACCACGCTCTCTTTTAAGTCTAAAATCGCTTCCCCAAGCGGTTTTACGCGGCTTTCCGGCGAATGCAACAAATGAATCGCCAATCTCTGCGCCGACTTTGGTCCTATGCCGGGAAGCTTCGAAAATTCTTCGATCAGCGTCCGCACCGATTTTGGTAAAAAGTGAGTCATATCAGGATGAAATCTTAACACATCTTCAGAAAATATCTATGCACGCTTAAATCATCGGTCAGTTCAGGATGAAACATGGTAGCAAGAAGTCTCCCCTCTCGAACCGCAGCGATATTTTTTCCGTCCATCGCCAGTATTTTTACATTTTTTCCGATTTTTTTAATTTTCGGAGCGCGAATAAAAACCGCTGGAATTTTTTTTCCGTCAAAAATTATCTCTTTTTCGAAACTGTCCACCTGCCTTCCGTAAGCGTTTCTCTCAATTTCGATATCCATAAGTTTCAGATTGTTCGCCTTTTGTTTTCCGGAAATTTTCATCGCTATCAAGATCGCTCCCGCGCATGTTCCATAAATCGGCACGCGTAATTTTAGAATTTCTTTGTCCAGTCCGGACTCTTTCAAAAGTTTCCCGATCGTCGTGCTCTCGCCCCCGGGACCTATCAGCCCGTCAATCCCGTCAAAATCTTTTTTATTTTTCACCAAAACAGCCTCTGCGCCCACCTTCTCCAGCGCCACGAAATGTTCCTCCACCGACCCCTGTATGTCCAACACTCCAATTTTTTTCTTCATCACCTGTATTCTACAGGACTTTAGAAAAATTTAAGAAAAATTTTAAGAAAATTTAAGAAGTGTTTGCTATACCGCTTATGTTAGCCGTATGGGGATACAAGCCGGCGCTTGCAATCGGAGTTGGTACCCGATTGTCCGGGTTCAACTCCCGGTATCTCCACCAAGGCTAACAAAAAGGGCTCTCCAAGTGGAGGGCCCTTTCTTAAAACTAACGCGCAACCGGAGTTGGTACGCCTTAATTTTATCATCACCACCCCCTCTCCGCAAATTTATGCTCCAGTCTCGAAGTCTCCAGGCTCTCCATCGCTATCCCAAGCCCTTCCGAGCACTTTGCCACGATCGCCGGATCATCAAAATGTAGGGTCGCCTCGACTATCGCCCTCGCTCTTTTCGCCGGGTCCGAAGATTTAAAAATTCCACTGCCAACAAAAACACCGTCACATCCCAGCTGCATCATCATCGCTGCGTCCGCCGGTGTTGCAATCCCACCCGCCGCGAAATTCACAGTAGTCAATTTCCCCAATTTTTTAGTCTCTTTCACGAGTTCCAACGGAACTCTTTCTTTTTTCGCAAAATTCGCCAGCTCTTTCTCGCTCATCTTTTTCAAACTGGCAATCTCCTCATTCATCGTCCTCATGTGTCTCACGGCCTCCACCACATTTCCCGTTCCAGCCTCGCCCTTTGTTCGAATCATGGCCGCCCCCTCGCTTATTCTTCTCAAAGCCTCACCCAGATTTCGCGCTCCACACACAAACGGAATTTTAAATTTCGACTTATCCACATGATATTTTTCATCCGCCGGCGTCAGCACCTCGCTCTCGTCTATGTAGTCCACCCCCAGTGCTTCCAAAATCTGCGCCTCCACAAAATGCCCGATGCGCACCTTGGCCATAACGGGTATCGAAACAGCTTTCATGATTTCTTTGATCAATTTCGGGTCGCTCATCCGCGCCACTCCGCCCTCACGGCGAATATCTGACGGCACGCGTTCGAGCGCCATCACCGCCACCGCGCCGGCCTTTTCGGCGATCACAGCCTGCTTCGCGGTCACCACATCCATTATCACTCCGCCCTTCATCATCTGCGCCAGACCTTTTTTCAGCTTTGGCGTATTTTTCTTGATCATTTTTTGAATTAAAGCTCCCTAAAAATACCCTTTCCAGTCCCTGACTTTCAAGTCTTCTTCACCATACATCGCCAGCGCTTCTGCCATGATTTTCGCCACCTGCACATTCGTGATCAGCGGAATATTCATATCAATGGATTTCCTTCTTATCAGGTAGCCGTCCGTCACAGTCGCGCGCCCGTAATGTTTTGGAATATTTACAATCAAGTCCACTTTTTTCTCCACGATCGCGTCCAAAATATTCGGCTTTTGATTCGAAGAAACTTTAAACAGTCTTTCACAGGTCACGCCTTGTTTGTTGAATAGCTCACTCGTTCCCTCTGTCCCGTAAATTTTAAAGCCCATCTGTTGAAACAATTTCGCCACCGGAATCATCTCGCCTTTTTCCTCCGCGCTTCCAACGCTAAACAAAATTCCTTTTTTCGGAAGGGCAAATCCGACACTAATCATCGATTTCAAAAAAGCTTCATACAGGTCCTCTCCAAAGCATCCAACCTCACCTGTCGAAGCCATTTCGACACCAAGGACCGGATCCGCGCCTTTAAGCCGCGGGAAGCTGAATTGAGGCGCCTTCACCCCAACATGATCCAAATCCAAGGTTTTATAATCTTTATATTCCAATGATTTTTTCCCATGCGCGCTTACCTTTCCGGTATTTTTTGCCAGCATCGCCTCGGTCGCGATTTCTATGAAATTATATCCTGTCACTTTCGATGAAAATGGAAAGCTTCGACTTGATCGCAAATTACACTCGATCACCATCACTCGGTTGCTTTTTGCCAAAAACTGTATATTGAACGGACCGCTTATGTTCAATTCTTTCGCCACCTGTTTAGCGATATTTTTCACTCTCCTGATAGTTTCTATGTAAAGTTTTTGCGGTGGCAAAACTATTGTTGCGTCTCCGCTGTGAACGCCGGCGTTTTCTATATGTTCCGCAATTGCGTATATAACCAGACGGCCATTATAAGCCACGGCATCGATCTCAACCTCCTTTGCGCCTGTCTCAAATTTGGACACCACGACCGGTGCCTCTTTGGAAATTTTCACAGCTTTTCCTAAAAATAAATCCAGCGCCTGCCTGTCATACGCCACGCTCATCGCGGCTCCGGAAAGCACATATGACGGCCGCACCAAAACAGGATAACCGGCTTCGTCCGCGAATTTGTATATGTCTTCCATTTTTGCCAATTCGCTCCATTTCGGCTGATCGATTTTTAGCTTATCCATCATCGCGGAAAATTTATGCCTGTCTTCAGCGCGATCTATATTCGCGGGATCAGTCCCAAGAATTTTCACTCCGGCTTTGTCCAGCTTCAAAGCCAAGCTGTTTGGCACTTGTCCGCCGGTCGACACCACAACGCCAACGATAGATTTTTTTTCAAATTCATAAATATCCAAAACTCTTTCCAGGGAAAGTTCGTCGAAATACAATTTGTCGCAGATATCGTAATCGGTCGAAACAGTCTCCGGATTATAATTGATCATAATTGTCTCGTACCCCTCGCGCTTCGCCGTCTGAGCGGCATTCACGCAGCACCAGTCAAACTCTACGCTGGAACCTATGCAATACGCGCCACTTCCAAGCACGGCCACCGATTTTTTTACGCTCGGCACAACATCGTTTTTATCTCCGTGATAAGTGAGATAAAGATAATTTGTATTAGCGGGATACTCCGCCGCCATCGTATCGATCTTTTTTATCGCCGGTAAAATTTTCATTTTTTTTCTCGTTTTTCTTACTTCCATTTCTTCTTTATTTTTCAAAAATCCGATTTGCTTGTCCGAAAAACCTTTCTTTTTCGCCTCAAGCATAAGCTCTTTATCTAGAGTTCCTTTTCTCACCTTCTCAGCTGTGGTCACGATATTTTTCAATTTATCCAGGAACCATTTATCGATTCCGGAGATTTTGGAAATTTTTTCCACGCTCCATCCCTGCTTCATAGCTTCCGCGATCACCAAAATTCTTTTTGGAGTCGGCCTCCTAATATCTTTTTCAATCTCATCACTTTCAATCTTCACATCTTCATTTGCCACCAGTCCGTGAAGTCCCACTTGCAGCATTCGTAGCCCCTTTTGCACGACCTCTTCAAAGCTTCGTCCCAGCGCCATAATCTCGCCCACTGACTTCATCTCGCTGGTAATTTCTTTCGAAACCATTCTAAATTTATTCAAATCCCATCTTGGAATTTTGAGCGCCAGATAATCCAACGCAGGTTCAAAACACGCCGTAGTAGTCTTCGTCACCGCGTTTTTAAGTTCAGGCAAGCCATAACCCAAAGCCAGTTTCGCGGCTACATGTGCGAGCGGATAACCCGTCGCCTTCGACGCCAATGCCGACGATCTGCTAAGTCTCGCGTTCACTTCAATTACACGATAGTCTTCAGACTTCGGATCCAAAGCGTATTGGATATTGCATTCTCCCACGATTCCCAAATGCCGAATCACTTTTATGCCCAGCTCGCGCAACTTGTGATATTCATAATTCGTAAGAGTTTGCGAAGGTGCCACGACTATGCTTTCGCCCGTGTGGATTCCCAGCGGATCAAAATTTTCCATATTACAAACCGTGATGCAGTTGTCGAATCTGTCTCGCACCACTTCGTATTCCACCTCTTTCCATCCTTTTAAATTTTCCTCCACCAAAACCTGCGGACTGAAAGCAAACGCGGTATCAAGCATCTCTCCGAGCTCTTTGTCGTCAGCTGCAAACCCGCTTCCTTTTCCTCCCAGCGCAAACGCCGCGCGGATAATTAGCGGATAACCGATTTTTTTTGCAGCCACAAAAGCTTCCTTTTTATTTATGCACGCAAAACTCCTCGGCATTTTTACGCCGATCGACATCAGCTCTTTATTAAAAAGTTCCCTGTCCTCTGTTTTTTCGATAGCCGCCACCGGAGTTCCAAGCACTCGCACTCCGTATTTTTTGAAAACACCTTTCTTCTCCAGCTCCACTCCACAATTCAACGCCGTCTGTCCTCCAAAAGCCAAAAACACGCCATCCGGCCTTTCCTCTTTTATCACTTTTTCCACAAAATACGGATTCACCGGTAGAAAATAAACCTTGTCCGCCATCCCATCCGAGGTCTGAATCGTCGCGATATTCGGATTTACCAAAACGGAAAAAATCCCCTCCTCTTTTAGGGCTTTTATCGCCTGCGATCCTGAATAATCAAACTCCCCTGCCTCGCCTATCTTTAGCGCCCCGCTCCCCAATACCAAAACCTTCTTGATTGAAGTTTGTTTTGCGGTTTTGGCCTTATGCTTGGGAGGCATCAGCTTTTGATTTAGCGCTTTACTTTAATGAACTTTTCTTGGGGAGATTCTATTGAAGAAACCCTCCATGGTCAAGCTTTCTTCCGTTTGCCGTTACCGTTGCCGTTTCTGATTTTATATCCATCCACAATCGCCTTATATGCTTCAAGCAATTTTGAAAGTTTTTTTTCAAGAATCGGTTTCGACATTTTAGATTTTTTTATTATATCTGAAAGTATTTGGGCTAACCTTTTATCTTCAAATGATCCTTTTGGGCTATCCTCAAGAACAAGCCTGCAGGTTTCAAAAATTATTTTTTTGCCAAGAATCACCATCACGCCGTCCCTATCCAGCTGTGTCGCAATCTCAAACTGAGTCGGAAAATCTTTTCTAAATAAAAACGTGGGGGCGGTAGGTTTTTCTACAGGATTCTTGACCACTGGAGGAATCGCGGGTTTTACGGACGGGTACTTCTCTTTTGGGAGCATGTTAAGCAGAGCAAGATTTATAGACAATGCGGTACTGACACCAATAATCGCAGGATCGTTTTCAATTAAAATTTTATCAGCCAGTTCTATTGCCTCTTTTTCATGCATTCCGCTACTAACATCGCGAAGAACTTCCACTATTTTTTCTCTGACATTGGACGCTATATCCGCTGGAAGGTTGTCTATTATAAATTTCATAGCTTTCAACTGATTTGCCACATCGGTTTCATAATTCAAGGTTGTTCTCAGCAGTCTGAGTTTAAAGGTTACAAGAAAAACATCGACCTTATTTTTCACTTCGTTCGGAAAAGTCCCTCTAGCAAGCATTCCCTCGATTTCGTTTTCGGAAAAATCCCGACCGGTTTCAGATTTCAGAAAACCGGCAAATTCACCAGTCAAAGCAAGAGCATATTCTTCAGGAAGTTCTCCGATGTATTTCTCCAGCATAAATTAATATTAAGGACGAAATCTACTCCGAATAAGGCTTAAAGACAAGCCAAAATGTTGACAAATGCCGTGAAACGACTAGTATCTACAACCATGGTAAATAAGGTAACAAAATTCAGGGACATACCCGAGGATGCTATCGCCGGTAAAGAGGCTGCGGATATAATCACTGGTATTCTCAGCCAAATTAGAGGTTCTTTTGCACGACAGGTGGCCAAAGCGCTTTGTCGCACTCTTCTTAATAAAAATTGCGCGCCCTCGCACACGATTTTTGTCAGATCTCCGGCCACAGAAAATCCATCAAATGCTATAGTCGAAATACGGAGAGCCTTGGCTGAAACAGGGATAGACTTATGCGAAATTAAAAAAGATGTGACAACATTTTACTATTTATGTAGAGGCTCTAAGCCAAGCCCAAAACCCGAGATGGGAACAAATGAATACAATTGCCTGCTTATGGAGGAGGCAGCGCGTGGACCAAACGCATGGATAATGTCTAGAAGGGCACCAAACGCTCCGGACGAAAAAGTAAGAGAGGTTAGAATTCTTCCGCCTGATTCAATCCTTGTTACTTTATCTCCGAATATAACGAATGGACAAAGAGTAAGCCGTCGCCTGTCCTTTGTTATCGAATTTGATGAGGGTGGTACGCCACCAAAGGTTACAGCAACGAATAGCAGAGTTAAAAAAATGGGAGGAGACGGAGGTGTTTTTGATGGTCTGCCGCCTGTGGGTACAGGGAAAAAAAATAGAGGGAACGAGAAATGGAGAATGTTTATTAAACGCTAAAACTCCACATCTTCCCCCTCCCTCACCACCTTCCAGCTCATCACGGGTTTTAAATGTCCCTCCATTCCAAAGCCACTCGCTTTTGGATGCCCTCCACCGCCCCACTGCGCAGCCACATCTGAAAGATTCACATCATC
>CAZHDA010000020.1:0-4922 GCA_964531125.1 uncultured Candidatus Peribacteria bacterium | reverse complement strand
GGCGTCGTATGAAAAAGCTCTTTCGAAACTCTCTGTAGATTCGCCCCCTTCAAAAAAAGCTCGGCACAAATCTCATACACTTCCGCCGTCGTATTGCTGTGCTGCAGGCTTCCGGTGTCAAAATAAATCCCATGCAGAAGAGCAGTCGCGATATCTATCGTCACGGGCCATTCGCAAAATTTCATAAATTTATAAATTACGGTCGCCGTCGCCGCCGCGCCTTTTTCCACCGGATTTATCGTGCCATATAGATTATTCGAATCATGATGATCAAAATTTATAAACGGTTTTCCGCCGGTAAGCATCTCCGGTTTTGTTTCGGGAAATTTCACGAGCTTCAGGTCTCCGCAGTCCACGCTCACGATCACATCAAAGTCTTCATAATTAAAATCATGCACAAAAGTATCCGCTTTTGCCAAAAACCTGCTGTTCTCAGGAATCGGATCTATATCCGCACTCACGACTTTTTTCCCTTGCGCCTCAAGCGCCAGCCTTAGAGCCAGATTGCTCCCCACCGCGTCCCCATCCGGCATGCGATGCGAAATTATCACGACGCTCTGCGCTTCCGAAAACGCCTTTTTCGCTTTAAAAAATTCTGTTTTTAATTGATCCGAAACAAAAATCACATACTGAAGTTAAGGGTGAAATGATAGTCTACTCTAGAAGTTTTGTTAAGAACTTTATATGCAAATGATGTTGCGAAAGCCTTCTAAAAAAGGTCTAAGATTGTTTTTTTAAAAACTTCGGATTAACTTTGGCCACAAAAAATCTGCTACCACCTCTGATAACAACCACAAGTATCTCGTGCTCATTTGGGCAAATAAGCCTTCTGTAGACTCTGTCGAGAGGAGAGTTTTCCGGAACTTTAACTACAACTTCCCCTTGTAGCCCGCCATAATTTTCTTTTCCACCGCTTACTATAAATTTATGTCCATGCATCAATAAATTGATCGCTTGCTCATTTGGGTCCTCCAGTTCTCTGTTATGAGGGTGACGAGGATTTTGCAGGACCATCGTATTCCCTTCTTTATTATTCCAAATAATTTTTTTGGCTGAATCCATGGAGAGTTGGAAAACAGAATCAATATCTCTTTCCCTAAAAATAGAATCTTTTAGTATCTTCCCATTGTGTGAAAGTGAAGGTGCGGCAAATGCATCTTTTGCAATCAAGTTTTTCGTCAAACATTCTCTCAATGCAAAAATCAAAGATTTTGGGAAGTCGAACCTTCCAAGCTTCACATCAAGATAGTAGTCTAAAGTACAAAAAACCTCTTCGTTATATACGAAAACTCCTGTTGCCTGTTCTGACTTGAGTCTGACGACGCAATGTCCACGCTCGCTCAGAGTTGGCAAAAGATCGCGGCACAAATTGCAAACATCGTCCTCGGAATAAAATGTGCAGGGACATCCATTTTTTCCAAATGCATTTATGCCAACAACCCCGTTTGTTAATATGCGCTTTTGGATAAGACCGGTCGATGCAAAAAACAACTTTTTTCCCCATGTTGCGGTGAGTGCATAGCGGACCCCTTTAAAAAATGCAAAACCATTTTTATCCGGCGAAAGAGGCGTGCTGTCGCGCTGTGAATTCTCGAGCAGAATAGACTCCACAGCCGTAAACGGATAAAAAACCCTTAATTGTTCGTTTGCACATCTACCAATAATGCGGTGGTGCATTTTAGAGGTTTCGATAGTTTTGCGTAGTCGATTTTTTCCGATTCCAAACCTTTTTGACCACCCATCAACAGTCATATATTCATGTCCGGCTTGGCGAATTACCCCGTCGGCATCTACCTTTGGGATTTCCTTGCCCAAGAGGTCAGCACAAGCAGTCCTTACAGAGTTTTCAGAGCAAAAATTTTCAGGGAGTGGTGCTAAAGAGTCCTCAGGATTTCTTCTGGAATTATCGTCAAATCCAAGAGTGCGAATGCGATTTTTTATGCGCCACCCTGAAATTTGCAATTTGCCAGAGGCTTCATGTGACAGAACTCTTGCCCAGAGGCTTGGAGTTCCCCATCTCACACCATTCCTATCTAAATACAGACCTTCCTTATCTTTGCCTCTCATAAATATAAGACTGCTACACGACTCAATTATTTGGTATTCAGGGTAAACTTTGCGATGTTTAGGGGGGTCGCCAACCAAGACAGAAGAGGATATTATTTTTTTATTATGCAGATGGGAAAGAATTTTCTCATAACTTATACCAAAGTAGTGTGCCCAGGTTTTTGCAGTTGCGTATTTCCTTCCATCGATATTCCAGAAAGTTTCCCCATCGGCAAGGGTTGGTTTTAGTCGTAATTTTTCAAGAACTCTCGATATATCGCTTTCTGCAAAAAATTTAGCAAGACCACCTTTGGACCCAAGACCAACAACAAATCGTGGTTTGTGAATTTTAATAAAACCTAAAAATATCCCATCGCTAAGACCATCGCCTCTATGTTTCCTAACCCATGCCCCCATGTTTCCATATGTCTCCCCATTCAACATGAAAAAGCCGTCTTCGTTGGCACGATTTGCAGACAACAGGTCTTCGCAAGCGTCTTCAACTATAGTTCTTGAGAAAAACGAATTTCTTAAAAATCTTCCTCTTGAAGTGACTCCATCGATACCACGATGGCTCCCGAGACGCTTAGCAATTGTATCTGGCGATATAGCCAAAAGCTTACCCCAGCCGTTCAGGTGAGCATATTCCTCGCCATCGACAAAGAAAAAGCCATTTTCATCAGCAATTGGTAACTCCGACAAGAGTTTAGTCCGGTTTGCCATCTCAAACTTTTCTATAATTTTTAAAGCAGGAGACAGCCGTCCATTTAAAAGCAGTTTTCGTAATTCAATTTTTTGTCTCTGTAATAACTGCAGGGGAAGCGTATCGTCAGGAACTCTGTCTCCAGACAACAAAATCCCAGGTTCATATTCTTTTTGTCCAGACAAAACATCCATCATTGTCACGGGTCTAAAGTGATTTGACTGAGGGATGATTTGAATGATAAGTGCGGCGGATTTTTCAAATCCAATATGTGATTTTCGCATACACCTCGCATCTCTTTGTTCTACTCTTGCAAAGGAGGTGGTTGGATCGGCATCAATAATTGTTCCAACGCGTGGAACATTAAGGCCACGTCCGCCCATTTCACACAAAACGACTATATCTAAAGACCCGTTTTGCAGAGCCTCAATTTCCAAATTCAATCTATCATTGGACATTTGAGAGTCCCATTGGGATACTCGCAAACCCTCTTCGCCAAAACTTGCCTGAAGATTTTTAGCCACAATTTTGGCTAGCTTCACGGAAGGCACATAAACCAAAGTAGCAAAATCTTTTCTGAAACTCTCAGGTACAAACTTTTTTAAAACATCAGGGATGGCTTTTTCTATTTCAATATGCTTCATGGCTAACGAAAGAGCTCTTCTCTCATAGTCCCCCCTATTTATTGGAATTTTATCGCCATCTATACTCGCCTCAAGAAGGTAGTACACGGGAGAAACAACAAGTCCAAGGGTGATAGCCTGATTAATGGAAAGTTTGTGAATGATTTTTCCCCAAACTTCAGTGATGTCTCTATTGTCCAGACGATTTGGAGTTGCTGTCAGGCCTAGTCGGAAAGCGTTCGGACCAATATCGTTGATAGTCTTTCTTCTTTTGTCAGTAATGTGGAGGTCGGCTTCGTCACCTATGATTAGCCCAACTTTGCTTGGATTAAAGGGTAAGGTTTTATTTTTTTGACCCAGAACACATGCCTGAATCGTTGAAAGAACGACCTGCCGATCCAGGGGTCTCTCACCCTTTGCGTATAAGCTGTAATCTATTCCAAGAGCGTCAAAGTGGCTCCTTATATTTGTGATTATTGCTCTTTCAGGAGCTAACACGATATCTTGATATACCTCATCTCTATCGGCAGCTCGCGAGGCCTGAACTAATCCGGATATTAGAAGCGTCTTCCCTGTTCCTCCGGATTGGACCACGAGAGCCGAATTTTCTCCTTCATTCAAGGCGTCTGCTATTCCAACCATGGCTTCGCTCTGATGTAACTCAAGGTCATAGATGGGGTTTCCATTCACATCGGCAAGCCTGTCTGATCGACGAAGGCATTCCTCAGCAAGTCTAGCTCGATATGTAGAAATATCAGGTCTTTCCACGAATTATTTTAGGGGCTTAAACTAGCAGTTTTCTCTAGTCATAGTCAATGATGTGTATAATCTGAATATGATTGACGCTATGAAATCCCGCATTCGCGCCTACGCAATCTCTCAAGGATTCGATCTTGTCGGATTTTCTTCGACACATCTCGAGACAAAACATCTCCTAGCTTTCAACTCATGGCTAAAAAATCACTACGAAGGCTCCATGACCTACATGCAAAAAAAACACCTTCGCGAAGACATCCTTAAACTCCTCCCACAAGCCAAAACCGTCATCTCACTGGCAATGAACTACTACAACACTCAATCTCCTTTAAAAAAGAATCACGGAAGAATAGCCCGCTATGCCTACGGTCGTGACTACCACAAAATCATTCCAAAAAAACTGAAGGCTGTCGAAAAATTTATAACAACTCTCGCCCCACACGCTACCACAAAATCCTATACTGACACCGGCCCTGTCCTTGAACGCGCCTACGCCGAACAATCAGGGCTAGGTTTCATAGGGAAAAATTCCTGCCTCATCACGCCCACTCTCGGCTCCTGGGTTTTTCTTGCCGAAATCATCACCACGCTCCCGCTCGCTCCTGACCAAAAACTCCTAAACACCGACAAATCCTTTGCCGGCTGCGGGGGCTGTCGAAAATGCATCGACGCCTGCCCCACAAAAGCCATCATCGCCCCAGGCGTTATCGATTCCACAAAATGCATCTCCTATCTCACTATCGAAAACCGTGACGAAATCTCTCCGGCACTCGCCAAAATCATCAAAAAAACCC
>CAZHDA010000019.1:0-15035 GCA_964531125.1 uncultured Candidatus Peribacteria bacterium | reverse complement strand
TCGTCTGTGTCGTCTCCAGCGCAGGAGCCGTAAATGTCTTTTGCAGCTTCAGCACGGCTGACTGATAATCAGTGGCCCTTAGAGCGCCATAAAAGAAAATAAGCCCTACAACCACAGCGCCGGTCAAAACACCGAGCCAAAAAACAACCATAGGATGAGTCGTAGAACCACGGCAACAAGCGCCGGATCCGCAGCATTCATCCATCGCTTTTGAATTTTTCATAGAGAGAGATTTAAAAAAATATTATCACAATTATATAACATCGCGTTCACAAATCAAATCACATTTAGTAGAATCACTCCCGCACCAACAAAAATTAATTCTATAAACCTCTACCCTATGCGCCGCTTCACTACCAGACTTTTTGCCGTCATCATCACTCTTTTGATCTCGGCAAATTCAGCTTTCGCATTTTATTCGGATGTACCGACCTCATATATTTATTATCAGGAAATAAAAGAACTGTCCGAAAGCAAACTTCTTCCCGAAATTCACGACAACGAGTTTCGGCCAAACGATCCTCTGACAAACGCGGATTTTTACGAACTTCTTTTGCAATACGCCCACGCCCCGCTCGCAAAAAACATCAATCTTCCTTTCAAGGACACAAGCAATGCAGCAAATTATGCGCCTTATCTCCAGACCGCATTGGATCTTGGAATCCTCAAAGCGGAGGGCAAAAACACTATGTTTTATCCGCAAAGACAAATGACGAAATCTGCGACACTGACTTCTCTATTTCAAGCTCTCGGCGTAGGCACAAGCCCTTTTTTTGACAAAAGTAAATTTCCCTTTTCCGATCTGGACCCGAATTCGGAATTGGCACAGATAGCCCAAAAAGCCGCGGAACTAAACATCCTTGAACCGGCCCCAAATTCAAAACTTTTCAAGCGCGAGAAAAAAATAACCCGTGGTGAATTTGCCGATTATCTCTACAAGATTTACCAGTACAAACCAACCTCCGTGGCAAATGTTCAAATAAAGTATGTGGTAAAGGAAGCCCCCGACAACTCCGGCGCAATCACAAAAACCGAATCCTTCGAAACCATGCAAAGTGTCTGGGATGTACTGCATCAGGAATACTATTATAAGGACAAAATCGACGATCAGGATATGATTTTCGGAGCCATAAAAGGTATGGTAAACGAAACCGGAGATATTTATACGGTGTTTGAGACTCCGGAAGAAACCGCCGGTTTTTTGGGAAATCTTTCGGATGAATTCGAAGGTGTCGGCATGCAGATTGAGCTGATTGACGGCAACATCACAGTCATCGCGCCACTAAAAGATTCGCCTGCAGAAGCATCCGGAGTCCGTGCAAATGACATAATTTTGGAAGTAAACGACGAAAAAGTCGCAAACAAAAGCGTCCAATATGTCACTGACAAGATCAAAGGGAAAGCCGGAACAAAAGTAACACTCAAAATAAAACGCGCCAATCGCGAACTAAAAATCACTATCACGCGCGCCAAAATCAAAAACGAATCCATCTCCTATGAACTCATAAAGAAGAAAAGTCAAAAAATCGCATACATTGATTATCGTATTTTCAGCGCCGATTCTTATAATTCATTTGTAACCGCCGCAAAAGAATTGATAAAAGAAAAACCGGACGGGTTTATCATAGATCTGCGAAATAATCCTGGAGGTTACATGGATACGGCCGTCAGAGTAGTCGGACTTTTTACTACCCGCGTCCGCACCGCCCTCCAGCTCGAATACGCAGACGGGTCGAAAGAAAATTACAAAACCGACGGCAACGGCCTGCTAAATGATTACAAAGTAATCCTGCTCGTAAACGAAGGATCCGCGTCTTCTTCCGAAATAGTCGCATCCGCTTTACAGGAATTTCATCGTGCCACCTTGATTGGAGAAACAACTTTTGGCAAAGGCTCAGTACAACAAATCCTGCAATATAGCGACGGATCCATGCTCAAATACACAGTCTCAAAATGGCTTACTTCAAGCGGAAAATGGATAAACGGGAAAGGCGTCACTCCGGATATATTCGTCAAAAACGAAAACGGAAAAGACGCTCAGCTCGACAGAGCGATACTCGAACTTGGAAAGAATTAATTACCTGCACCCTTCAAAACCTCTTCCGGATTTGTAGTCACGATCTTATCCTCAGTATAAGAAGCGATCACCTGTATCGCGACATGTTTCAGTCCTGCAAAAAACAGCCCCTGCCCTACACCGCTGTTAAGTAGCACATATTTTTCCCCTTCGGTCAGGTTAAAAGTCTTGGCCACCACATCAATAGCGCTAGGAGCCTGCTTCAAAAGCAATTGCATCGAGGAGTTTGTGATCACCGGCTTACCAAATTCACTCTTCAAGAAATCTTCCACATCCTGAGTGATAGTAGTCACGCCAAGATAGTATTTTCGTGCCCTCTTCACCAGTCCGTATAGAAATTTACCGCTGTCAGAATGTTGCATCAAATTCCAAGCCTCATCTACAACCAAAATTCTCTTTTTCAACTTGCTTCTCACCTTTGCCCAGATATAGTTCAACACGATATACATGGCGATAGGTCGCAATTCCTCTTCCAAATCACGGATACAGAAAACCATCAAACCGTCGGCCAAATCTATGTTTGAAGGTTTGTTGAAAATTCCGGCAAAACTGCCTGTCGTATACTTCGAAAGTCTCTTATATAAACTGTCTGCGCCGTCCATTGAATTTAAAACCTGTGCCAAATCCTCCATTGTCGGAGGTGCAAAAACCGATGGATCAACAAGCTCCATCGTAATCCCCTTCAAGGCATAAACATCGATCAAAGCCTTGTCCAAAATACTTTCCTCTTCCGGAGTCATAGCTCCAAGCATCAGCTTAAGCAAGCCATGCAGATTCACTATATTTGATCTCAATAAATCGCCGGCCTGCACCTCATCACCTTCTATCGGCTTTGGCAGATCAAAAGGATTTATGCGTCTGTCGCTATTCAAGCTCAGTTTCAAATACGAACCTCCAACCGTATTGGCCAGTGCTTCATATTCATTTTCAGGATCAATCACAAGCACATCCGTTCCCATCATCATCATTCTCAAAATCTCCAGCTTAACAGCATAAGATTTACCTGCGCCGGATTTCGCAAACACAACGCTGTTGGCGTTTTCCAGAGCAAATCGGTCAAAAATTATCAAGCTGTCGTTGTGTCTGTTTATCCCATAGAGCACACCTTTATCCGATGTCAGATCGGAAGAAGTAAATGGAAAAGTCGTGGACAAAGGACCCGTATTCATATTTCGTACAGTGTAGAGTTCGTCCAAACACATAGGCAAAGTCGAATTCAGCCCGTGCTCGGCCTGTAGCTGTGTCGGCTTGGTCATCACCAGTTTTCCGGCAAGCAGACTTTCCAGTTGCTTCGAAACTTTTTCAAGCTTCTTTTCATCGTCGGAATAAATCGTAAAATACAAAGCAAATTGGAAAAATTTTTCCTGCCCGCGCTGAATCTCTGTCCGCAGCTCTTCGGCATCCTCAAGAGCCGTTTCCAAAGCCGGATCCCTCACCATACCTTTTTCGGTATTTATCCTCATGGAAGACTGCATCTGAGCCACTTTCTTTTTCAAAGTTCCCATTATTTTGTCGGAACCGATAGGATAAATAAATTGGGAAATATCCATCGTCACATCAAAATTAATCACCGGCGCCAGCCAGTTTACATTCAGATAGCGTGGATACGCGTAAACATAAAATGACTTCACGAACATCTCGTCCATGTGAATTCTGTCATACATCACATCCATGGAAGACGGAGCAATCAAGTCTTTGACAGACGCTATTCCCTCCTGAAACACTTTTTCAGCTTCAATATAAGCCTTTTTTTCGGCATCCGAGATTTTCACTTTTTTGCCGCTTTTCGGATCTAAAATCACAGCTTCGTCAACCTTCGCAACAGCATCTTTATGTTTTTCGGAATTAAAAACAAACATCGATTTTAGGTTCGCAAAAACCGAATTTTTCTTTTCATGCGCAACAGTTTTATCAATCTTTTTTCCTGTATTCGGATCATAGCCGGCGGCCTTCATTTTCTCCTGGGCTTCAATTTCAGCTTTTACAACAACCTCCAAGGAAGGGCTTACCTCTATCAAAGAACCGGGATTTTCCCCAAGCTCCGTGGAAGTTGGCTTGTCGGCACGCAGCTTCGGAACCTTCTTTTCATCAACTTTTACGACCTCGTCTTTATCCTTTTGCACAACAAAATCTTTGGCTTTTTCCGCCGCATCTTTAAGCCATTTTGGTGTTTCCATTTTCTCAGAAACTGTCTTTGAAAACACAGCCTTGGCCTCTGCAGCCTTCGCCTTCATTAGGTCCACTACCCCTGTATCGTTTTTGGTCTGTGACATTTATTTTTATTTCAATAAAATCTATACATTCTAGCAGAAAATAGCCTTTTCTACAAGGGTCTGAGAGTAATTGCGCAATCTAATTTAGACCTGTCAACCGCATCTCTTTTTCCGCCCTTCGAAAAATCCGATTTTGTGCTAGTATCCTTTTCGCAAATTTATTAATTTCATCTTCCAGTGGCCAAGAAAGATAAAGACGATAAATCCAAGAAAAAACCGAAAAAAATCTCTAAAAAACCGGAGAAAGAAGCCGAAAATCTTGAGCTGTTTGACGACGCCGGTGCTGAAAATCCAAAGGAATCTCCCTCTGAAACCGAAATCGTGGTTGATCCAAATACCGGCGAGGTAAAACCTGCAAATATTTCGGAAGAAATGGAAGGCTCCTATCTGGAATATGCCATGAGCGTAATCGTTTCTCGTGCCCTGCCGGATGTCCGTGACGGACTCAAGCCGGTGCATCGCCGCATACTTTACGCCATGAACGAAATCGGACTCAAATCCAGCGGCTCCTTCCGCAAATCAGCAGCAGTTGTCGGTGAAGTTTTGGCAAAATATCATCCTCATGGAGACTCTGCTGTTTACGATTCAATGGTCCGTCTGGCACAGGATTTTTCGATGCGTTACACACTTGTCCGTGGCCAAGGTAACTTTGGTTCCATCGACGGAGACAACGCCGCGGCCATGCGTTACACGGAAGCCAAAATGGAAAAAATCACGGATGAGATGCTGGCGGATATAGACAAAGAAACCGTAAACTGGCGCGACAACTACGACGGCCGCTACAAAGAACCGGCGGTATTACCGACAAAACTTCCACAACTTCTATTAAATGGCAGCTCAGGTATTGCAGTAGGTATGGCCACATCCATTCCTCCGCACAATCTGGGCGAATTGATAGACGGACTTATCCATCTTTCAGCGCATCCGGAAGCTACCATCGAGGATTTGATGCAATTCATAAAAGGTCCGGATTTTCCGACAGGAGGCATCCTATACAACATAAATGATATCCGCACGGCATATATGACGGGCCGAGGAGGCATGGTCGTCCGCGCAAAAACTGAAATCGTTGAAAAAAAGGGTGGCCGCTTTGAGATTTTGATTACGGAAATTCCATACATGGTGAATAAATCAAACCTCATAGCAAAGATGGCGGAACTCGTTCACGACAAAAAAATTGTAGGCATCTCAGACATTCGCGACGAATCAAACAAAGACGGTATTCGAATCGTTATCGAACTGAAAAAAGACAGCTATCCGAAAAAGATTCTGAATCAATTATTCAAATACACTCAACTTCAATCTTCGTTCAACATGAACATGATCGCGCTGGTGGACGAGATTCAGCCGCATCTCTTGGACATAAAACAAGTATTGGAACATTTCATCAAGCATCGCAAAATCGTCATCACCCGTCGTACAGAATTTGATCTGAAAGTGGCCCGTGCCCGGGCACATATTTTGGAAGGTTTAAAAATCGCCTTGGACGACATTGACGCCGTTATCGCAACAATCAAAAAATCTCCGACAAAGGAAGAAGCCCTCACGAATTTGATAAAAAAATTCAAACTTTCAGAAGAACAGGGCAAAGCAATTTTGGAAATGAGACTTCAGACATTGGCCGGTCTGGAACGCCAGAAAATTGAGGATGAATTGGCCGAGAAACTTGCTTTGATAAAGGATCTCCTTGGGATTTTGGCCGACACCAAAAAAGTTTTGAAAATCATGACGGACGAACTTGCAGAAATAAAAGAAAAATACAATGACGAAAGACGCACTCAAATAGTCCCAACGGCAATAAATGAAATTTCCCAGAAAGACACTATACCGAACGAGCCGATGATAGTAATGCTAAGCCGTGAGAACTATATAAAACGCTTGTCGCCAAGCTCATTCAGAGCGCAAAAACGCGGCGGAAAAGGCATTATTGGAGGAACAACAAAAGAAGAGGACGAGATAAAGATTCTACTTTCCGGCACAAATCACGACGAACTTTTGTATTTCACAAATCGGGGTCGTGTCTTTAAATTACCGGTTTATGAAATTCCTCAGGCATCGCGCATCGCAAAAGGTCAGGCAATTGTAAATCTGCTTCAACTTCAGGAAGACGAATTTGTAACAGCGATTTTAAATACAAAAGGAAAACTCAGCAGCGAATACTTGTTTATGGCAACCACGAAGGGCACGGTCAAAAAAACACCGACAAAAGATTTCGAAAATGTACGAAAGAGTGGATTGATTGCAATAAAATTAAGACCGAACGACTCGCTCGACTGGGTAAAGGAATGCGGCGAACAAGACGAAGCCATGATAGTGACACACGAAGGTAAATCCATACATTTCAAGACAGAGGAAGCCAGACCGATGGGCCGACCTTCCATTGGCGTCCGAGGCATAAAACTAAAAGGTTCGGATCGCGTGGTTGAAATGGATATAGTTAAGGATCCCGCAACAACGGAACTCCTTGTTATCATGGAAAACGGCCTTGGCAAGATGACAGGCATTCCAAACTATCGCCTCCAAGCCCGCGGGGGTTCAGGCGTAAAAACAGCAAATGTAACACCAAAAACAGGTAAGGTCGTTGGAGCAAAAGTCATAAGCAAGGATACCGACGCCGATCTTATCATTGTTTCAAAATCAGGTCAGCTGATTCGCCTCCATTCAAAAAACATACCGTCACAGGGCCGTGCCACGCAGGGCGTTTACCTCATGCGCATGAAACCAAGTGACAAAGTTACATCCATCTCTTTAGTCGAAAACCTTGAACTGGACGGCGGAAAGGTGGAGAATACAGAAAAAGCGGAATCTGAACAGATCGCAGTAGAAGTCTAAAACTCACCTATGAAAACTCCTCTCAGGTTTTCTCTCGGCCTCATTATCAGCTTATCTTTGAGTCTTTTCGGCCAGACAGCTTTTGCCGCTTACACCGGGGATCTGGATATAAACGACAGCACAATCACATTTTCGCATTACAATTTTTTGGAAGGATACACCACTCGTATCTACGCATCCGTTTCAAACAAAAGCTCCAAAGATCTTCTGGGAGTAGTCCGCTTTTTTGACAATGACAAACAGGTAAACGGCGATCAAGCCATCTCCCTTTTTGCCGGAAAAACAGATGATGTTTTCATAGACTGGACTCCGCTTTCACCGGGATTGCACAAGCTGGCGGTAAAGATTTTTCCATATCAGCCGGAACTCGATGATCCGTCAAATAATTGGGTGGTAAAAGAAGTTACCGTTCTACAAGACACCGATCACGATGGCATTCAAAATTCGGAAGATCCGGACGATGACAACGACGGAACCCCGGACGAAACCGATCTTTTCCCTCTAAACAACAAAGAATCAAAGGATACGGATGGAGACGGCAAAGGTGACAACGCAGACACCGATGACGACAACGACGGCGTTCCTGATAATTTTGATGATCTGCCTTTGGACCCAAACGAGACCATAGACACTGATCATGATGGAATTGGAAATATCGCCGATACCGACGATGACGGCGACGGGATAAGCGATGCTGAGGAAGAAAAATCCGGCACCGATCCGTTAAATTCCGATTCCGACGCGGACACCTTCAACGATGGTACCGACGCCTTCCCACTCGACAAAAATGAACAACTCGATACGGATAAAGACAAGATCGGCAACAACATCGACACCGATGATGACAACGACGGCCTTACCGACGATACCGATCCGTTTCCTCTAAACAAAGAGCCTGTTATAAAGCTGGATGATAATGATTCCACTGTCGGATTATTGGAAAAACATGTCTTCGACGCCTCACCATCATTTGACGACGATGGGGAGATCGTGTCCTACCTTTGGAATATTGACGGCGAAAATTTTGAGGGAAATTCAATCACTCATATTTTCGACAAACCGGGAAAACACAAAATAAAACTTACAATCACGGATGACTCTGGCCAATCAGCCACAAGTGATTTCCAGATTAATGTGATAAACCTCCGACTTTATACCAGCCTTACGGTAACTTTGATCGTAATTTTGCTTGCACTCCTCATATACTTCAAGTATATTGCCCCCGCTAAAAAGCAGAAATAACCATGAAAAAAGACATTCACCCACAATTTAAGACCATTACTTTTACCTGCGCCTGCGGCGCCACTTTCGTGGCCGGCTCCACCTTGCAGGAGGATTTCCACACTGAAATCTGTTCAAACTGCCACCCATTCTTTACCGGCAAACAGAAATTGGTAGACACTTCCGGTCGCGTCGACAAGTTCATGGCAAAACGCAAAAAAGCCGCCGAAACAGCCGAAAAGAAAGCCGCCGCTCCAAAAAAAGGCAAAACTTCAAAGTTTGCCAAGGCGGTCAAGGCCACAAAAAAGGCCAAAGAATCAGCAGAATAACTTGTATAATTTCCCCACTCTGTGGAATATTAGACATACATTTATTCTTTCATCATGCCCGGAAACACTTTCGGTAAAAAATTTTGCATCACAACATGGGGTGAATCCCACGGTCCGGCTGTTGGCGTAATTATCGACGGCTGTCCGGCCAAGCTTCCGCTTTCCGAAAAAGACATCCAGCGTGAAGTTGATCGCCGAAAACCAAGCTCCTCACGCGTCTCCACATCACGCAAAGAAGACGACAAGGTAGAGATTCTTTCCGGTGTTTTTGAAGGGAAGACCACCGGCATGCCGATCTCGATCCTCATTCGAAACAAAGACGCGCACTCCCAAGACTATTCAAAAATCAAAGACTTATATCGTCCCGGCCACGCCGACTACACATATGATTTGAAATATGAATTTCGCGATTATCGTGGCGGAGGCCGCTCTTCCGGGCGTGAAACCGTAGCTCGCGTCGCCGCAGGAGCTATTGCCAAAAAAATTCTAAAACTCAAAAACAAAACCGAAATCTTTGGCCACACTTTACAAATCGCCAACATCAAAGCCGCAAAATTCGATAAAAATTTCATCGAGAAAAATGAATTCCGCTGTGCCGACAAATCAGCCTCAGAAAAAATGAACAAATTCATCACCAAACTCCGCACTTTAGGAGACACCGCCGGAGCCATCATCGAAATCATTATCAAAAACCCGCCTGCCGGCTTGGGAATGCCAGTTTTTGACAAGCTCGAAGCCGATCTGGCAAAAGCCATGCTATCCATAGGAGCCGTAAAAGGATTCGAAATCGGCAGCGGTTTTTCCGGAGTCACTCTAAAAGGCAGTGAACACAACGACCAGATCCAGATGAAAAACAGTAAAGTAAACTTCCTCTCCAATCACGCAGGCGGCACACTCGGTGGCATCTCCACCGGACAGGATATCGTCATGCGCCTCGCCATCAAGCCGGTTTCCAGCATCCCAAAGCCCCAAAAAACAATCTCAAAATCACATAAAAACGCCATCATTCAAACTTTCGGCCGCCACGACTGCTGCATCGCCCCACGCGTCATCCCGGTCGCCGAAGCCATGGCCGCATTGGTGCTGGTGGATCACTTACTCTAAAAATGTTCGAATTCAAAATTTCCAAAAAAGACAACCAAGCCCGCACCGGCACTTTCAAAACACCGCACGGTCTCATCCACACGCCAATTTTTATGCCGGTCGGCACCAAAGCCACGGTAAAAACTCTTTCCCAAACCGATCTCAAAAATCTCAATTCCGAAATCATCCTCGCGAACACCTACCATCTCTATCTCCGCCCCGGCCACAAACTCATCAAAAAAATGGGCGGCCTTCACAAATGGATGAATTGCTCACTTCCCATTCTCACGGATTCCGGCGGCTATCAGGTTTTTTCTCTTTCGCAGGAAAAAGATTTTCACAAAACCGCATCCTTCAAAACCCGAATAAAGATAGACGAAAACGGAGTTGAGTTTAAGTCCCACCTCGATGGTTCGACACATTATCTGACTCCCGAAGACGCCATCAAAATCCAGCACGATCTGGGCGCCGACATCATCATGGCTTTCGACGAATGCGCCCCCGCCAATTCCACAAAAGCTTATTTTTCTGAAGCCATGACCCGTACTCACAACTGGCTCCTACGCTGCAAAAGGGCGCACGGCAAAAACAAAACTCAAGCCCTCTTTGGCATAGTCCAAGGCGGCATGTTCAAAGATCTCCGCATCCAGTCAGCAAAATTCGTCAACTCGCAAAACCTCACCGGCAACGCCATCGGCGGCCTCTCCGTCGGCGAAAGCAAACCCGTCATGCTTGAAATGCTGGAAGCCACTATCCCCCACCTCGCCGAAAACAAACCCAGATATCTCATGGGCGTCGGCACACCGGAAGATCTCCTCGAAGCCGTCGAACGCGGCATAGATATGTTTGACTGCGTCCACCCAACGCGCATGGCCCGCCACGGCGCTTTTTGGACTACGCATGGCCGCTTCTCCATTCGCAAAGAAATTTTCAAAACCGACAAGAAACCTCTCGATCCATCCTGCGACTGCGAAACTTGCCGCACCTATTCCAGAAGCTACCTCCGCCATCTCCTCATGGAAGAGGAAATCCTCGGACTCAAAGCCCTCACTATCCACAACCTCCACTTTTTGCTAAACTTGCTAAGAGAAATTCGCGAACAAATTTCCAAAAAGAATTTCCACAAATTCAAGAAAAATTTTCTCTCTAAATTTAAATCGAATGCCGGATCCTGAATCCATCGAAAACGAAGTAGCAAAGCGCTATTCCCAGCGCGACAAAAAGCTCGCTCCGGCAAAGATGAAAGTCAGCGGAAGAAGTGTTTTTACTCTCCAAAGACTCTCCGCAACCCACCCTCCAAAACTTAAAAAACGAAAAAAATGATCGCCTACCTCGAAGGAAAAATTATCAAAATCTCTCCAAAAGGAATCATCCTGTCCACCGGCAATATCGGCTACTTCGTGCATCTTACTAAAAACCTACTAGCCACCGTCCAACCACAAGACACTCTCTCCCTTTTCACTCATCAGCAGTTCCGCGAGGACGCGTCCGAGCTCTATGGCTTCCCGTCATTCGAAGAACTCACTTTTTTCAAACAGCTGATTTCCATAAAAGGAATCGGCCCAAAAGTAAGCATGGAAATCCTAAATATGCCGCAGGAAAAAATTATCAACGCCGTGCTAAACGAAGACTTCGCCGCGATTTCCAAAGTCCCGGGCATCGGCAAAAAAACCGCCCAACGCATCGTCCTCGAAATGAAAGGCGAATTCACAAAACCTCTGAAAGAAAATACCTCGCCGATTCAAAACGATATCGAAGAAGCCCTTATGAAACTCGGCTATTCCCGCCAGCAAATCCGTCACGGCCTGAACAAAATTCCAACAGAGATAGTAGTCACCGAAGAAATCATCACTTACTTTTTAAGAAATGTCTAAAGCCCCGGACGCCTTATTAATCACGGACAAATCGAACATCCGCTATTTGTCGAATTTCACCGGCTCTTCAGGTTTTATTTTGAAAACCAAAACGAAAACTTATCTTTTTACCGACTTTCGCTACATAGAACGCGCAAAAAACACGATCAAAAAAAATATTAAATTAATAAACAGCACCAAACTTTGGAAGAATCCAAAGGAACTAAAAAAGAACTGGCAAAAAATTCTCAAAAAACACAAAATCAAAACTCTCGGAATTGAAGAAGACGACCTGACCATCACGCGCTACAAAAAATTCAAAAAAATCTCCCAAAACCGCTCCTACCGCGTTCGTTTCAAAAACTGCTCCGGCACCATCGAAAGTCTTCGTGAAATCAAGACTACGAACGAGATAAAACTCACTAAGAAAAGCCAACAAATCAACGAACGCGTCTTTCTAGCGATCAAAAAAATTATACAAGGAAATTCTGCCCCGGGGCAGCGTTATAAAACTAAAGACCATCACGTAAATCTCACCGAAAAATTCCTCGCCCAAAAAATCGTCGAGCTCGGTTACGCTTATGGCGCCGACGGAGTCTCTTTTGACCCTATCATCGCCTTCGGCAAAAACTCCTCCATGCCACATCACGAACCGGGCAACACCAAATTAAAAAAAGGCGACATCGTACTGGTAGATATGGGAATGAAATACGAAGGTTACTGCTCGGACATGACCCGCATCGTCTTCACCGCGCCACCAACAAAAAAACAAAAAGAAATCTACAATTTAGTCCTCAAAGCCCAAGAAGCCGCCATCAAAAAAATCAAAGCCGGAATCTCAGGGAAAAAAGCTGATGCTTTCTCCCGCTCGATCATCGCCTCATCCGGCTACGGAGACCAGTACGGCCACGCCGGCGGCCACGGCACCGGCCTCGATATCCACGAACAGCCATCCCTTTCCGAAAACTACAAAAAACCCCTCAAAGCCAACTCCATCATCACGATAGAACCGGGAATCTATCTGCAGGGAGAATTCGGCATCAGAATCGAGGACATGCTGCTGGTCAAAAAAGACGGGAATATACCCTTAACAACGATTTCAAAGAAACTCTAATTTACTGTTGCGATCTCTAAATTTTCACGTACATTACTATTCACCTCCAAGGCAATAGCCGCCAACGTATAGAGAATATTAATCTGACTTTCAAAACGAAATTTAAATTTACCGGGTTTTTGAGTCGCAGATCCACGCCCAATAAAATATTGCCACTCCTGCTCAATTAGAGGGAACCTATTAATCATACCTTCCAAATCAGGTAATTGAACGGAAGATGCAACATTTTCCCAACCAAAATCAGGATTAGAATTTCTCAAAATCTCCAAGATCCTTTTTGAAACTCGTAAAACAATTTCAAACACCATGGGTTGATCGGACTCTCTAAAGTCAAATAAATACTCGTTGATCGGAAACGCTTCAACCAATTCTTCATACGGTTTTCGCCAAAATTGAAAAAAGTAATGTCTACTCCGCTTTTCAGCCTCACGACGCTTTTCAAAAACGCCATTTACTCCTTTTTGACAAGCGATAAGACGAGACACAATCCCTTCCACATCTACCTTGTCAGGAAAATCGGGATCAACCGATCTTTGACCGTTAATCATTCCAATACCTCTCCTAAAAAACACACTCATGCACTCAGTATCTTGAACATTTCTTTCACTCATGCAAAATTATAAAGGGGCCAAATCTATCATCCCCGCCTTCCAATTGTCAACGATTTCCGCTAAACTCTCCCCCGTAACATTTATCACCCATGTGCGGAATCTTCGCCTATATCGGACCGAAAACTGACGCCCCATCCCGCGTGATCGAAGGCCTGAAACGCCTTGAATATCGCGGATATGACTCATGGGGTATTGCCTTCAAAACCATTTCGGGCATAACTATAGAAAAAGATACGGGCAAAATCGGCGAACTCGACCTCTCCAAACACAAATTTCCGGATTCCAATCTCGCCATAGGCCACTCCCGCTGGGCCACGCACGGCGGCGTCAGCAAAAAAAACGCCCACCCACATTCCACCGAAAACAAGGAAATTGTCCTCATCCACAACGGTATTTTCGAAAACTATCTCGAAGTCAAAAAATCGCTCAAAAAGAAAGGTCATAAATTCGTTTCCGAAACCGACACCGAAGTCATCGCCCACTTGATCGAAGAATACAAAAAAACCAACGATTTCAAAGAAAGCGTCCGTCTGGCCACCAGCGATATCGAAGGCCGCTATGCCATCGTCGTGATCGAAAAAGACTCGGACACTCTCATAGCCGCCCGCAAAGGCTCGCCTATGATCATCGGAGTCGGCAAAGAAAAGGGAGAATTTTACATTGCTTCAGACATCCCGGCATTTCTGCCTTACACCAAAAAGGTAAACTACCTCGACGACAACCAGATGGTCATAATTTCCCAAAACGGTATCGAATTTTTCGACAATATAAAAAACGAGCAGATCCAGAAACGCGTCATCGAAATCGAATGGAAAACCGAGAGCGCGGAAAAAGGCGATTATGCCCACTTCATGATCAAGGAAATCATGGAACAAAAAGAGACTCTCGACCGCGCCATCAACCAGGACCCGAAAGTCATCGAACTCGTCGCCAAAGAAATCAAAAAAGCCTACGGCACTTACTTAATCGGCTGCGGCACGGCAGGAAAAGTCTGCATGGTGGCCGAATATCTTTTCGCGAAGATCGCAAAAAAGCATGTGAATTTTTCATTCGGTTCGGAATTTTCCAACCATAAAGAATTCCTTACAAATAAAAGCTTGCTGATCGCCGTCTCTCAATCCGGCGAAACCGCCGACACACTGGAAGCCATCGAAATCGCAAAGAAAAAAGGTGTCAAAATAATCTCCATCGTCAATGTCGAAAACTCCACGATGGCTCGCATGTCCGACATCGTCATCCCCATAAAAGTCGGCCCGGAAAAAGCCGTTGCCTCCACAAAAGCCACCACCGCCCAGCTCGCCATTTTAACACTCCTCGCATATGCGTGTGACGGCGGTATCCGCATCGGTAAACAAGAACTCATCTCCACAGCCTCACAGATCAATGAAATGCTAAATCCCCGCTACGCGGATTATGTCCACAAGCTCGCCGAAAAAATCAAACATGTGGAATCCATGTACATCATCGGCCGCGGCTCAAACTATCCCATCGCCCTCGAAGCCGCCATCAAACTGCAAGAGGTCTCCTACATTCACGCCGAAGGCTTCGCCGGCGGCGAACTCAAGCACGGCCCAATCGCGCTGATCTCAAAGGACACGCCCGTCATCGCATTGGTCGCGAACGACGACAACAAAAAGGAGAT
>CAZHDA010000018.1:8081-15554 GCA_964531125.1 uncultured Candidatus Peribacteria bacterium | reverse complement strand
TTTAACAGATTAAGCGAAAAAGTCAAGGGGTAAAAGACGGCTTTTATACTATGCAATGTGGATATTCGGATTTTTTTGTCGGATTAGGCTATATTTCAGCCATGACCAGAAAAAAATTAAAGAGGTTCGCGGAGATAAAAACTTTTAAAAATGTGTTTCAAAAACGCGCCAAGTATTTTAAAAATAAAAATCCGGTGGTGCTGGAGCTTGGATGTGGGGCAGGTTACTACACTCTGGCGCTGGCGGGAAAATTTCCAAAGAAAAATTTCATAGGAATGGATAGAAAAGGTGATCGCATATGGCAGGCGGCGAAAAAAGCTACAACGGGAAAACAAAAAAACGCAGTATTTATAAATGGCTACATAGAGCGGCTTGGCGAGTATTTTAAAAAGGGTGATGTGAGTGAAATATGGATTACTTTTCCGGATCCGTATCCGAAACCGAGCAGAGCGGGACATAGATTGACGGCGCCAAATTTTTTAGAAAGTTATAAAAAATTGTTTGGGGAAAAAGGTGGAATAATTCATTTAAAGACGGACGCCTTGAAATTATTTGAGTATTCCTTGGAGATGTTGAAGAAAAATGGTTTTAAAATCGTAGAAGAAATCCGGGATTTGCATTCAAGAAACAAAATCGGAGAATTGCTAAAAATCAGAACTCTTTATGAGGAGAGATTTGTTAAAGAGGGAAGGGAAATTTATTATCTTTGCGCTCAGTTTAAGACCCAAAGCAAATAATTCAGATAAGTGGCGAAACCAACCCATATGAGGTATGGCCATAGAAGTATTGAGGCGAGCTTTGACGAATTCCATATACCAACGACCAAGGCGAGAATGCTACCCCAGAGAAAAAGGATTTCGATCAAAGAGGCGAGGATATCGTGTTGTCCAAAGAATAAAAAACTCCAAAGAACATTTAAAATCGCGTTGAAAATAAAAAATGCGATGATCCAATTAAAATAATGTTTGTGTCTTTTTTGGTTCCAAAAAATGAGAGCGGAAATCGTGGTGAGGATGAAAATCAAATTCCACGCGATTGGGAAAACCCATTTTGGTGGCGTGAGGAGTGGGAGGAAAAGGTCGTTGTACCAAGCCATTCCGTGGCCAGTGAAATATCCGCCGACGAGAGCGACATCGATGACTATGAGCGGAATGATGATGTAATTTGTTTTGAATTTCATTGGGCAAAAGTTACCGGGACTTCATAGGCGGCGTCGTTTTCCGGAAGACCGGAGGGATTGTCTTTTGCAAAGACGAGAGTGCCAGTGGCAGAGGTCGTAGTAAAATTTAGCGTTGCTGTAAAAGGGACGAAGTCTTCGGTCATCCAGTCGGACTGTGACTGAGCCGGAGAAGTTGTGATAACAACATTGTTTTCGTCGAGAAGACGCACGGGGAAACTGCCCTCAAAAAACCATGTTCCTTTTGCGGAACCGGTGATTTCCAGAGGGGAGGAGATGGCTTGGTTTGGGGAGATATTCAGGCCGGAGAAAAATTCGGAATTTTGAGCAGGAGAAGTGGAACATGCTGAAAGGAGAACGAGGGAGAAAAGACAAATTAATTTTTTCATATTAAGGAATGAGGTTAGGTCTCTGCAATTATAGCACATTCGATTTGCGAATGTGTGATGGTCGGGATGGCGGGACTTGAACCCACGACCTCATGCACCCCATGCATGCGCGCTAGCCAACTGCGCCACACCCCGATGAAAGCTTGTATCGCAGATACTTCTTCCGCAGTATTTGACTTTACCAGACAGAGTTATTTCCTTGAAGAGTCCGGTTTTTTTATCGCTTGGCGTAAACATTACTTCGTATGTTTCTCCGCTTGGCTGTAGAACATGAAAATTGTTTTTTCCGGTGGTAACGGCCATGTGAACTACCGCAGCAACACTTCCTGATGCGCAAGCGGTTTCTTCAACAAAGGAGTCGGTGGCTTTCACCCAAACAAGCGGGTCTATTTTTACAACTCCTTTTTCTTGCGCGGAAATATCAACCGAGATTACTCCTGTCGCCGGATGTCCATTCTTGTATTTTTCAATCAGTTTTCTTGCAGTTGTATAGTTTTGTTTTTCGAAAATAAGAATATGACTGATGCCGCTTAGGTCTACCAAAATGCCCTCTTCTATAGGGAGTGCGCTCGCAAAAAATCCTTCCGGAAGACTAATTTTTACATTTTCCTCCTCAATATCCGCCATAATTATGTCGTTTATTCCGGATGCTTCCATTGCGAGTTTCTTTAGCTTCCTATCTTTCGCCCAAAAATACGCTGCCGCACGCGAGGCGTTCCCACAAAATTCACCACCCATCATTTCCAATCTAAATAACGCGTCGTTTCGTGTAGCAGGCTCAATAAAACCAACCTGCTCTATCTTGTTATCCTGTGCCATAATTTTATTTGCAATGTCCGAGTAGGATTTACGATCGTGCTTTTCCTCAACGATTGCCGTTGTGTTCCCTCCCGGCCAAATGATGTGATAGTTTATAGGTTTTTTCATATTAAAGTTAAGTTTGCAAATGGTGTGATTTTTTTATTGAGCCCCAACATTTCCGTTATCTCTTCGGCCGTGATATCTAAGAGCAATTTATCTCTAATCGGTTCCGGGAAAACAATTCTATAAAGTTCCGGCATCATTGGCGAAAGGGCCTCCTCAAACGACACTTTCTTTGTCATTTCTATAAGTAACGGGATTGTTTTTTTATCTCCGTAAATTATAAGGTCCAATCCTGTCGCAGGAGTTATGCTTCCGTCCGGACATCCGAGGTAGGCTAAAGTTATGTCCCCACACATTTGACGCGTTTCTATACCGTAAACGGCGTCAACGCCTTCATTTTCATTTAAATCCTTGAGTAATCTGGCGTAAGATTCCTTCATTTTTGTGAGGTAATTGATCTGGCTAAATCCACCCAAAAGTTTTACTCCGTAATATAAAGAAAGTATGACGAATGAAAGAAGCGTGCTTGGAATGAGTTCATTATTTTTCAATGCTTCGCGTATTGCGCCCGGAGTAAGCTCAACGCGATAAGTTCCGTCTTCCGAAACCAAGAATCTTCCGCTTTTCCAAAGCTGTAAGCGATATTTGGCTCCCTTTGGTAATGCCCAAAACAGATATGTTCCTGATTTTTCGGAGATAGAAAACCCTCCCATGGTTTTATCAAAATATTTCATTACAAGCTCATGACATTCCTCATCAAACAAAATTTTGTTAATCGTCGATTTATTATCTATATGATGATCAAGAATCAAATTGTTTACCAAGCCGGCCTGCTCCATGTAAATCAAATTTGGAGGGACCATATCGCTTTTTTCAAAAAACTTTCTCCACAGATGGAAATTCGTAACAGTGATTTGGTCCTGAAAATATTTCAACTTTAAAACATTTTCCTGACCATAAACTTCGTCGACTATTTTTCTAATATTCGCGACATCCTTTTCCGAAAGATCACCGTCTCTAAATTTTTCATCGAGTTGCTTATATAGCCTTTCCATGTCGCTCAATGTGTATCCTCTAAATCCAAATACCGGACATGGCCTGACCGACCGTGGGAAAAACGGAAGTTGATGTTTTCTTGTAGTACCTTTCGAAAAGGTCGTATACATCAATCCCCGTGGAAAAGAAGAATTATCAAAAGAAATATTTGCGTATGCCAAGACAATTATATTTTTGAGTGAATCGTCTTTTGACTCCATATATGGCGCCGCCATCGCAATATTTGAATTTATAAAAAATGGATGGCAGATCGGCCCATGGTGATCCGCCGTAGAGACCAGATAGTGTTTTTTTAGCTGCTCTGCCGCCGATGAAGCCACCTCTTTCCCAAGTAATTTTGCTGTTTCTCTTTTAAATGTTGCTATGAATTGATCCCTCCTACCCGAGTAATAGTCCGGCGTGGTCATATCGAAATAACTCTGCATATATGCAAAAAGAGAGTCTTTTCCAGACTCCTTTAAGAGGTCATTCAGGACCGGACGCTTTTCCAATATTGAAGCTTTCAGCCTTTCAAAAACCTTGCTACGAGACACGGTCTCAAGTGGAGGCTCGGCCGAATCTTCGTTCAATATGATCGTTTTGGAGATGTGTGTCTTTGCTGTTTCTCTCTTGGCTACCGTTTGAGTCATAGCCATATTTAATTTTTAAGTAGAGGACTTATACCCTAAACTGTTCTTTTTGGCAAGAGTGCATTTCAGCCCCTTGACTAAATATGAATTTTACAGTATTCTCTCGTACTAAATGTTTTTAACCTAATTATATGCCTGATGTTCAAATTTCGGATCTTCATACCGATATAGCCTGTCCTATTGAAAGTCGTGGCAGAGGTGATACGGATTTTTTACCGGATGATTCGTGGAATACATTTCCCGATGTTGGATCGTTTGGCGAACATTCTCCTATCCAAAGATTGTTTCAGTTTGGAATAACGCAGGAAGACTTGCGTAGTTGCGGAGTTGAAAATCCTTTTCAATTAAGCGAAGCCCAATATGGAAATTTGATGAAGGCTGCTTTGGGAAGATATTACGAGACGGTAATGGCATCTATTTTTATTTATTGGAAAAGTATTGATGACGCGGATGGTAAAAAACAGATGGAATTTATCAGGGAGTCGGCAAAAAGATATGAAAACTGGGGATTAAGAGTGATAGGAGACAGTGCGCCAAAGTTACATTTGATGTTGGAAGGTGGTGATGTTATTCGAAAACTGAGTGATATTGACGAGCTTAAGAGACTTGGACTTAAAATGATCGGAATCCAGTACAATAAGCCTAATGACATGGCTGATGCCAATGGACTTACCCCGTTCGGAATCAAGGCGGTTGAAAAATTATTTCAAGAAGGTTTTATGATTGATCTCGCACATTCGAATAGAAATGTGATATCGCAAGTTCTTGATATGGCAGAAACCAATGGTCTTATGTCTCAGGTTTCATATACGCATGGCGGCGAGATTGAAGACATGAAAAAAGATCCTGCTGAAAGCAAATTCCCAGGTGGGAGCTTTGCTGATATTAGAGGAATCAGTATGAATGAGATCTCGCGCATTGCAAAAGGGGGCGGAATTGTGGGGCTTGGAGTTACCAGACCGTTTTATGGAGATAAAAATCTTTTGAGTGCAAGAATATATAAAATTTTGCAATTGGAAAATGGACCAAGCTCTATAGGTCTAGGCACGGATTTTGGTGGCATTCAGCCCGGATGGGAAGGCGACTTTGCGAGCGTGAGAGATCTTTCGAAGCTTGCCGAAACATTATCTGAAAGATTTGGTTTGCCGGACGAAATCATAAGCAGAATCATGTGTAGCAATGTCACCGATTGGGTGCATACCAATGCAAACAGACTCATCGCTTAACAAAAAACACGGAGTCCGAAGACATGCCGTGTTTTTCAGGAACGGGAAAAGGAAGAAATTTATTTCTTCTTCTTCTTTCCGCCCTTCTTCTTTGGAGAAGTCTTTTTCAACTTCTTCTTCTTCTTTGGCTTCTTAGGCATGAGGGGAAGTGTTAGGAATTAGAATAAATCAGAATGTTTTTTTATATACATCGACTATATGGTGATAAAAATTTATTGTCAAACTTTTCACACCTCTATAATCAACGGAACGATGAGCGGACGACGCTCGAGTTTGTTGTTTGTATATTTATCAACACTCTGTTTGATGTAATGTTTCACATCTTTTCTAGTGGCTCCCGGATTTTTCTTCATGATCGTTTTGAACGCATTCTCAGCCAAATGTATGATCTCGTTGTTAATTTCATCAGTCTCGTGAATGTAAATAAATCCGCGCGAAACTACATCCGGAGTTTTGATAATTTTGTGAGTTTTTTTATTCACATACATCAAAACAATCAACGCGCCATTTTGTGACATAATTTCTCGATCGAATTGAACTTGTGAATCAACATGACCGAAACCGCGACCGTCTATCAAAATATATTTTGTTTCAATTTTCTGATCCGACTTATAAACGCGGTTTGGTTCCGCGAGTAGAACATCGCCGTTTTGCAGCATGATTATGCGATCTTCCGGCATTCCGCATTTTTCGTTTATCAGCTGCGCGTGTGCCTGACGCATGTAATATTCTCCGTGGACCGGAATAAAATATTTTGGTTTTATGAGTTGGAACATGCGAACGAGTTCGTCCTGTTTCGCGTGACCCGAGGTGTGAATGTCGTTGATAATTTTATTGTGAATAACTTTCGCGCCGAGCATGCAAAGATTATTTACAACTGTATTTATTGCGCGTTCATTTCCAGGAATAGGATTTGAAGACATCGCTATGCTGTCGCCCGGTTTTATCTTTATATTGTCGTGCGTGCCGTTTGCGATGCGTGTCAAAGCCGAAAATGCTTCGCCCTGTGAACCGGTCGTTAGGATCAAAGTTTCTTTGTCGGGAACGTTTTTGTATTTACGAATGTCCTGAATCGCGTGTGGCGGAAAACGTAAAAATCCAAGTTTCGCGGCAATATCAATATTGTCGCGCATACTTTTTCCGCTGATGAAAATTTTTCGATTGTATTTCAATGCACTGTCGATGATCTGCTGAACGCGACCGATGATGGAAGAAAAAGAAGCAATAATGATGCGACCTTTTGCGTCGCGAATCACCGAGTCCAACGCTTCGCCAACGACGCGTTCCGAAACCGTGTGTCCCGGAGAGAGGGAATTTGTAGATTCCGAGAACATTGCCAAAATATTTTGCTTTCCTATATTTTCAAGTAAATGAATTTCTTCCTTTTCCTGAAAACCTGCCGGCTCCTGATCGAATTTAAAATCTCCGGTATGGAATAGTTTTCCGATTGGTGTTTCTATAAGTAGAGCCGTTGCGTCCGGGACTGAATGCGCAACCCTGACAAATGTAACCACGAATTTCCCAAGGCGCATGGCTTCTCCTGTTTTCACGGGGTGAAGACGCGTCATTTTCCCAATTTTAAATTCTTCGATCTTTTTTTCTATGAGGCCGCAAGTCAATTTCAAAGTGAAAATCGGCGGGAAATTGAGCTTTGGCAAAATATAAGGTATGCCTCCAATGTGGTCGAGATGACCGTGAGTGATCAAAACTCCGCGAATGCGATGTTTGTTTTCCTCGAGATAAGTGACATCCGGAATAACATAATCGATGCCATAAAGATCTTCGCTGGGAAATTCAAATCCCATATCAACAATAATAATGTCTTCCTCGTACTCGAGGGCCATCATGTTTTTGCCGACTTCATTTAACCCGCCGAGCGGTATGATCTTTAGTTTGCCGCGAAGAATAGGCGAAGGCTTGTGCTTTGGTTTAACCCTGTGTTTATTTTTAGGGTGACGATTTTTGTCGTGCTTATTAAAATTTTTCCGTCCGTGTTGCGGATGTGCAGTTTTCTGACTTTGGTTGGAATTTTCTTTCTGCGAAGGTTTTTCCTCGTTAACGAGTCTTCCAATCCACTCTGTGATTTTATCCATTTCAATTGTTACAAAAAATATTGTGTATGACCGCTTACC
>CAZHDA010000018.1:0-7981 GCA_964531125.1 uncultured Candidatus Peribacteria bacterium | reverse complement strand
ATGATGGTGGCACCATCTACATCAACCTCTCCTGACTTTACTTGTTCAAAAAAAGTAAATGCGAGGTCGTATGACCCCATGACCTTAGCTCCTTTTGCACCAGCCAGCATGGTGTTTAGTTGTCTCATTGCCGGATCGTCGTCGATTACAAATACCTTTATCCCCTCCAGTGGAGCACGCGTAACATCTTCGACCGCCCTGCGTGTTTCAACAGCACCTTGGAATGGTGGCCTTCCTGGACCTTCTTCAGCGCCCGTATTCCCACCAACTACCCTTTCTGTGTTTACGACTTCGCTCATAATAAATTTACTCGGGTTTAGATGCTGCAATTAGTCTTTCGTTGAAAATTTTCGGAAAATCCTCCAATCGCTCCAATTTCGGATCTTCCAACAACAGGACGATTTCCAGTGTTCTTTTCGCAGCTTTTACAATCTCATCAAGGTCTTCCATGTCCTCAGTCTGAAAAACTTCCTTATACATATTATTCGCACCGATGATCATGGCAATGTAATCGTGCATTTCGCCTGCTACTTCGTTAAACTTCCGTGTCATTGGTTTCTCCTCTGTGGATTCCGCCTCCTGCTTTGTCAGAGCCATAAGTTTCTGATTCAGAGCCACAAGAGCTTCGTAATAATCTTCGACGCTTTTGAAATATAGATTTTTTTTGTCCGATGGTTTTATATTTTCGTATTTTCTCTTCAAAAATTCGAGATAGCCGCTGATAGCGTTTATGCGATTGTTTATTTTTGCAAAGGCCGCCTCGTTTTCATAGGCTTTTTTTGCCGAGGCCATGGCTTCCAAAACATCAGGAGGAAGCCCCACTTTGTAATCATCATTTTCAGACATAATCCATTGTTATCCTTGTTAATTATACCATAAAAATGCTGACACGGCAAGCGGCCGAGGACTTACTTTTGGCCTGTGTATGTGCTAAATTCCAGTCATGGATCAGCGCGATAAAATTGCGATTTTGGGGTTTGGGGAGGAGGGAAAGGCTGTTTTGAAGTACCTGACGGGACATGGATATCACGATGTCACGGTGTGCGACCAAAATGTGGATATAAAGGGCGCGCTTCCCGAGGGGGTTTCGGCGAATCTGGGGAAGGATTATTTGGGAAATCTGGATGAATTTCAGGTGATATTTCGCAGTCCTGGGATTCCCTTTTTGACTCCGCAAATTCAGATGGCGGCGAAAAATGGTGTTTTTGTGACGAGTTGCACGGATTATTTTTTGGATCAATGTCCGTGTCACGTGATAGGCGTGACCGGAACAAAGGGAAAGGGAACTACCGCGACGCTGCTTTTTCAGATTCTAAAAAAGAGTGGGAAAAAAGTTTTTTTGGGAGGGAATATCGGTCTGCCGGCGATGAGTTTTCTGGATGAATTAAAAGGTGGTGATTTGGTAGTGCTGGAATTGTCGAGTTTTCAATTGCAGGATGTGAGAAAGAGTCCGCATTACGCGATTTTGCTGAATACGACGACGGACCATCTGGACTATCACGCTGATCGCGAAGAATACATGAAGGCAAAGGAAAATTTACTGGCTCATCAGGGTAAAAAAAGCGTGACGGTTTTGAATAAAGATTATGAATATGTGAAATATTACGAGCCGCTCGTGAAAGGAAAAATGCTGGAAGTGAGTTGCCATGGGAAAGTGAAGGATGGGGCGTATGTGAAAGACGGAAAGATTTTTTATAATAAAGAAGAGATCATGGAGGTTTGTGATGTGAAATTGATCGGGGCACATAATATAGAGAATGTGTTGCCGGCGATCGTGATCGCGAAAGAATTTGGCGCGTCGAATGAGGATATAACGCATGTTGTAAAGACTTTCCCAGGATTGGCACACAGGCTTGAATTGGTGCGAGAGGTGAGGGGCGTGAAATATTTCAATGATTCTTTTGCGACTACGCCGGAGACTTCGATGGCGGCGGTGGATAGTTTTGAAGAGCCGACGATTTTGATCGCGGGCGGTTCGGAAAAGGGACTGGATTATAATGAGTGGGCTGTGAAAATTCTGACAAAGCCAAGTTTAAAAATAGTGATTTTGATCGGGGCAACGGCCGAAAAAATGGAGAAGGCCCTGATGGCGGCGGAGGAAAAACTGGGATCCGCCATAGGTTCACCGACAAAAGTGCTGAGACGAAAAGATCTGGATGAAGCGCTTATAGACGCGTACGCGGAGGCCGAGGAGGGATGGGTTGTGGTTATGTCGCCGGCCGCGGCGAGCTTCGGATTATTTAAAAATTATAAAGAAAGGGGGGAAACTTTTAAGGATTTGGTCCGGAAACTTCGATAGAAGGTTTTTTCAGTAAGGCGATCATTTCCTTGTCGACGACTTTTGTGATGAGAAGCATGGCGATATAAACAAGTCCGCCAAACGGGACGAGGACGAGAACATTCCAGTTTTGAATCAGGCCGTACGAGACCGGTTGAACCAGGTAAATTGCCGCACCCATGACGAGAGAGGAGAAAAATATTTTGAAAAGATTTTTGAAATTGAGAGAGAATGGGACGTATTTTTTTGCTGTGGAAAAAGTGAGAATCAGAACTATGAGTTCGCAGATGACGCTGGTGAAGGCGGCGCCGCGGAAACCAAACTGCGGGATTAGAATTAGATTAAAAATGACATTGAAGGCGACTCCCGCGGCGTTTATATAGAGCATGCGAGCCTGGCGATCTTTTGCAATTAAAATAAAGGAAAAGAGGACATTTAAAAACTGGAAAAGACTGGCGAAAACGAGAATTTTGAAGGCAATGTCGGAACCGTAAAAATTCTCAGAAAGACGACTGAGATAGTCCGGAGTGCTGACGATAAAAACGATCGGATAAGCGAGTAAAAATCCGCCAACCACGAGCGGGATGGAAATTGCGGTGAGAAAATCGAAAGCGTATTTGATGATGGTTTTATGGCGGTCTGAATTTTCTTTCAGAGATTTCGTGAGAACAGGCAAAACCGAATTCATAAAATAAAGCGGAAGGATGGACAGCTGCTCGAGCATGCGCATGGCAACAGCATAAATTGCCACCTCCTCCTGACCGCGGATCATGGAGATGAGGATCGAATTGATGCGGAAATAAGCGGTATTTAAAATGAGCGCGAGGCCGTATGGGAGAGAGCGGACGAGAATGCGTTTCCAAAGCTGAAAATCGAAATGATACTCGAGTGGTGTGATTTTGCGGACGAAATAATAAGTACCGAGTAGCATTGCAAAATTTCCGATAATGCCGGTAACGACAAGCATATAAAAACCGAGATTGCTGTCAGCGGGGTAGCCCCAAAAAATAATATATGCCATGAGACCGACGGAAATAATTTTGCCGAAAATCTGAGTGATAGATGCCCAGTGCATCTGAAGACGGGACTGGAGAACGCTCGTGAGGGTGCCGTTTATAATTGTGAAAAAAGTAGTGATGGAAGCGATGGCTACGCCCAGCGGAACGCGTGTGTCGGCGTATTTTGGTATTGCGAAAACCACAATGACCGCGGCAATCATAGTAAGCGCGACCATTAATGTGCGAAGGGTCAAAATGTTGCCGATGATTTGTGGCGTTTTTTCTTCATTTTCCGATATTTCTTTTACAGCGATGGTATAAAGTCCGAGATCGGCGGCGATTCCAAAAAAAGCGAGAAATTCGTAAATCAAAGTGTATTCACCAAAGCCTTCCACGGAGAGATAGCCGGTGCTCATCTTTACAACCCCGAGACTGAGGAGCGCCACGATCGCTTTACCAACAATCTGCCACAGAGTGTTGGAAAGGATTTTGCGTGCGACGGACATAAAAAGCTGATATATTTGTTGCCGATACTTTACCCAGTTTTATGCATGAAATAAAGGCAAAGCTTGAGGAAATCTCCAAGCTGGTGAATCAAGGACTTAAAAATGTGGATCTGCCCGCGAAGCGGGCGGAACTGGAGGTGCTGACAAAGGAAATGGAGCAGGCCGGATTTTGGAACGACAACCGAAAAGCGGCTGAAACAAGCCAAAAAGCGAGCGGGTTGACGAGGCTGATTGAGACATGGGAAAAGATGAAAACTGAGTGCGAGGAATTGAAAAGTTTGTTGCCGGAAATACATCCGGAGAAGGATGAGAGGGGCGCCGCGGAGTTTACGCAAATGGTTGAAAAATTGGCGGAAAGCTGGCGCAAGCTAGAAATTTCCACATTCCTTAATGGGAAATACGATACAAACAGCGCGATCGTTTCTATTCACGCGGGGACCGGCGGGACTGACGCGCAGGATTTTGCTGAAATGTTACTGCGCATGTATATGCGTTATGCCGAGAGAATGGAGTTCCCGACGGAGCTGATGGATAAATCCGTTGGCGAAGAGGCCGGGATAAAAAGTGTTACTTTTGCCGTGAAAGGACAGTTTGCTTACGGCTACCTGAAAGGCGAAGCCGGCGTTCATCGACTCGTGCGGCTGTCCCCATTTAATTCAAAAAATACCAGGGAGACTTCTTTTGTGCTCGTGGAAATTTTGCCGGAAATTTCTTTTTCGGAAGATGTGAAGATCGATGCGGATGACCTGAGGATAGATGTGTTTAGAGCAGGTGGAAAAGGGGGACAGGCCGTAAATAAAACCGATTCTGCGGTGAGAATAACACATCTTCCTACAAACATAGTCGTGCAATGCCAGAACGAGCGAAGCCAATTGCAAAACAAACAACAGGCAATGAGAATTTTGCATTCCAAATTGATAGACATGATGGAAAAAGAACACGCGAAAGAGTTGAAAGATTTGAAAGGCAAAAAAATAGAGATGTCGTGGGGAAATCAGATCCGTTCCTATGTCCTGCATCCGTATAAAATGGTAAAAGATCACCGAAGCGGCTACGAGGAGAGCAATCCGGAGGCCGTGCTGGATGGAAAATTGGACGGATTTATAGAGGCGGAACTTAAAAAAATTAAGCCATGAGTAAGCTAAAAATCATAACTGGCGCTGATAATCCGATTTTGCGAAAGCGATCGGTGGAGGTGAAAAAATTCGACGCGAAGTTGAAAAAATTTGCGAAAGATCTGCGCGCGAAAATGGTGGAAGCGGACGGGCTGGGGCTGGCAGCGCCGCAGGTGGCGGAGAATATCAGAGTAGTCGTGGTGACGCTGAATTACGGAAAGCCGAACGCGGTGGCGGTGACGATGGTAAATCCTGTGATTATGTGGCATAGCGAGGAGACTCTCGTGAGAGAAGAGGGATGTTTGAGTCTGCCCGGGCAGTATGGACAAGTGGAGAGATGGAAGGAGCTACATGTGGAATTTCGCGATGTGGAAGGGGAGAGGCATGTGCTAAAATTGGCGGAACTGGACGCGAGGGTGGTGCAGCATGAAGTGGACCACATTGATGGTGTGCTGTTTGTGGACAGGATGGGCTAGGCTGCTTCGGAAATGTCGGTAATGATATCCCTTGATTTTTTCAACGTTGTTCTGGCGTTGCTTATAATATTGAAGATTTCTCCAGCAACTTTTTTTGATTCCGCATTCTGTACCATGTCCGGATGATATCTTTTTACCAGCTCGTTAAATCTTTGCGTGAGCTGTTTGTCTGTAAAATTTTCCGGTAGGCCTAGAACTTTTCTTGCACTTTCCACTTTTTTTGCACTTATCTTCTCATTAGAATAGGCATAAACAGCTTTACGAAGCTTATCCAGAGCTTCCTCATCAAAATGTATCTTTCCAAGATCGGCATCTTTTCTGCCCAAAACACTGAAGAAATTATCCGCACTAACTTTTTGAGGCACTATCACCGGAGACTTCATGTCCCATTCCAGTTGAGGAACTTTTTTTTCAGCCACTTGTCTCTTTGCGGCGGCTGGCTTGTATTCTATTTGAGCTGGAGCATCGTGTGGTAATCTCGGAACATTTTTTCCTGCGGCCGCGCGATTGACCGCGGGTGGAAGAGTAGTTGCGTCATCTGCGAAATTTTTCCAAAGTTCGGGAACCGGCGTTGGGTCTCCAAGGTCTGTTGAAACAGTTGTGTCTCCGCTTTTTACCTTTTCAAATGCTGCCGCGTAGTCGAATCCGCGGGGCTGCGCACTTTCTACCGCCGCACTTTTGTTTGAAATCGAGCCTCCCGAAATCGCTCTCTCAAGATCTGTTCTATTTATAACACTTAAATTCCATTTATCCCTATTTTTTGTTGCATAAACGAATTGCTCGTTTTCGTTACTGCCGACAACCCTGATTTCCATCTTTTTCCCTCCAGCATTTTTGCAAGAAATAATTCTCCCAGGAGAGAACTCAATTCCCTTACCCAAATCTATGGTCTGAGAAGCTCTTAAAACTTGGAATTTATTTGATGTAAAAAGTTCGTTGTTTTTTACCGCTTCAACAATAGCTTCATAATTTCCTTTAACTCCAACGGCAAGGCTTTCAGGTTTTGCCGATTGAAGCTTTATCTTTCCGTTTTCTTCATATGAATATATGATTTCTCCATTTTTCGCGTTCTTTCCAAGAATATTTATCCTTCTAGATTTACCGCTTGAACTTATATAATCTAGGTGCTCGCCTTGTTTTACCCTTATCTCACTGTCCAACTTTATCGTCTGCCCTTTTTTTATTGGATTGATTTTTATACGAGCATTTTCAAACTGCTTAAAATTTGCCGCCTCAATTATTTGATTTATTTTTTCCTCAGGGACTCCGTTCTTCCTTAAATTACCTATCAATTTTTCTCTGAACGGAACCAATTCCTGACTAATTCCTCTCGAAAAACCTTGCGCACCGACAAAAGCCATCATAGCCCATTCACCAGCGCCAGGATGTATCTTTTCCGCAGCTGCTGCCGCACCCATGGCTCTGACCACATCAAGCGTTATAGCCGTCCCGCCGGCAAGAATTACGCGCCCCCATTTGTTCTGGATCTTAGCGTATTCCGGTGATTTGAACAGCATCTTGTAAGTAAACTTCGTTCCTTTCACGACCATGTTTCCCATTTTAGCTTCAATTTCTCTCTCAGCGGCCCTGATCGCTAATTTTCTAGCACCTTTTCCAGTAGCCTTGGCTATTGCCTCGTTAGCAACTTCTGTGGCTATCCTACCTGCCGATGTCGCTGACATTTTTATTCCACGATTTGCGGCTTCTTTCATCACTGCTTCCTTTGAGGCAGCTTCTATTGCTGATATTGTTGCCTTCTTTGCTGCAGCCTTTCCTAGATTTTCTGCCGTAGCTTTTGCGGCGGCTTTTTCAGCCGCTTCTGATACGGCAACTTTCGCAGCACTTTTAACGGCAACTTTCGCTGCTGATTTTTCTGCAATGCCGATCGCAACTTTTTCTCCTGCTTTTACGACCCCTTTTCCTCCAAGTGAACCGACGCCGGGCACGAAGGCCAAAGCAACATCATTCCATTCGTGAGCAACTTCCCCCCATTTCTCCCATCCCTTTGGACCAACTCCATCTAAATTTTGACCAATCTTTGTATCGCCGTATGATGTTTTTAGTTCGTCATATAATGGTTTTGCTGCGGCCGAATCCACATTTGACTCCAGCCATTTTGCTCTTTTGAACAATAGGAATGCGAGCTCTTCCTTTTTCGCCGCACGATTTTCATTAATCAAGGTTGTTGTTAATTTTCCTTCTTCGCTTGATAAGTATCCCTTCATCAAAGCAAGCCCCTTATCATTGAGTCCTGATGCTTTTAATTTCTCGAGCTCTTTTGATTGCATCGCAGCCATCATTGCCAATGTCTTTTCGCGCCCATTTGCCTTTAAATAACTGTCAAATATTTTTCTACCGGCTTCCTCGGTCCTAATTTGACTAAAAGCCTCTCTGCTTAATTTTGCTTTTGTGTCGTCATACCCCTCTATTCCGGCGGCTCTTGAAAACAGATTTAGAGCCTTTTGCTGTTGCCACATGCTTCCAGTCTTTTTTTGATCTGCTGCGGCAATTGCGGCAAGGTGCTGATATCCCTGAGCCTGAATCGTTGAAACGCCTTCCGCTAATGGAGCAACTGCAGGTTTTGATTCGGCTTTTGGCTGGGCTTTAG
>CAZHDA010000017.1:14791-16271 GCA_964531125.1 uncultured Candidatus Peribacteria bacterium | reverse complement strand
CACGAGCAGGCCCTCGGCGACCAGGATTTTAAGAAAAAAAATGACCCAAACAAACCATTATAAAGTCACGGTAAAAGTCCAAAACTATGTTGGCGTTCTCGCCCGCATCACGATCCTGCTGCGCAAATTTGAAGTAAATATCTCCACTCTCGAAGTTCATCCGGTCCCCGATTCCCCAAATTTTTCCGTCATCCACATGCTGATGGATTCAAGCAAAGACCCCTCTTCTTTCGCCATCGTCATGAACAAACTCGGCCGCCTTATTCCGGTCATCAGCGTCGACTGGGAAAAAATTTAAGCCGCAAGCTTTTCGATAATCACATCTCCCGGCTTGGCTTCTTTTCTTGAGCTTTGAAAGACGGTTATATTTAGCCCGAGATCTCTGGCGACAGTCAAAAGCTGTTCAACATGCTTCCTGTTTTTCGCGCCGGACGAAAGCGTGGTGTTTATAAGCTCTGCAACAACTTCGCGAATTCTATTGGCAGATTTTAACTTTCCAATTTCAGTTTTAGAATTGGCCAAAAACCGTAACAGTTTTGCGTTTTCATTAATAATCCCAAAAGTTGCCAACTTGAAAATGAGAGCAAGCCGCTTCGGATCGATAGTATCCAATCTATGCGTTTGTTCCTCCAGTATCCATCCAGCTAAATCAGTCAAATCACGCGTTTGTCTCGTACCTTCGAGAACTTCTCCATCGTTGATAACACCATGGACATCCATTTGATCCAAGCCCGCCTTATGATGCTGAGCTATTGCTTCAGTCAATGCCACAAAATCATACATGTTTACAGGACCTCTTTCTGAAAGATCCGTCCCCGTCATTTGATCTGTTTTTCTCATAAAAAATATTTAATAGAGCGGCATTCTACAACTTCATAAAAAAAAGTCAATAGTCATTTTTTTGCCTTCACTCTCTTTCAAAAAGGCCCTGATCATGCTACAATATACCCATAAAACAAACAAAAATGAATCTGGATAATTTTGAAAGCATTCCATCTCCATTAAATATCGATCCGGACAAACTCACGGCCACTTTGGCGACCGCCACGGAATCTTTGCGAGACTCCGCGCCTTGGGAACCGGTCAGATCAGCATGGCTCAATCTTCCGGAAAATGACCGCTTGGAACTTTACAGAAAAGGCTCTCCTGACCTTTGGAATCTCTTTCTCAAAAGCATCCCGGGCCTTTCTTTGGCTTCCGACATGAAAAGTTTCGAAACCTGGAGCTTGAAATTTAAAGGCAGTCAGATTGCTCCCGCGGTTCGTTGGCTTGTGCAATTGGACCTGCTCCCCGCCCCCGCAGGCATCACAAAAGAAATGGTTCTGCAGGACATCGCGGCCGATCAAGGCAGTTTCAATGTCACAGTCGAAGTCGCCTGCGACCTCGTCATGTTTTTGGCCCCGGAATGCGCCCCAAAAATTCAAGAAATCAAGCACATATCCAAAGCAATCTACAAAATCAAAACCACCACGGCTCAAAA
>CAZHDA010000017.1:0-14691 GCA_964531125.1 uncultured Candidatus Peribacteria bacterium | reverse complement strand
CTGGAGCCACCTGTCGGATTTGAACCGACGACCCACTGTTTACAAAACAGTAGCTCTACCGCTGAGCTAAGGTGGCCCGATTTTTGCCTCGCCATTCTAGTTTACCCGTCCCCCACTGTCAATTAAGCCTTTTGCTTATAAACATCTTTTCTGTGTTCAACTTTCACTATCACGAGGATCACTATCTCTCCTGTCCTCCTGTCTATTTTAAAAATCACCCGATAATCCCCGACCCGAAACCTATAATGCGGAATCTCCAGATTCTTCAGTTTCTTCGCCGCAAACAGCGGATTCTCCATGCTCAAGATTTTTTCCAATTTTTTAACAATCATATCTGCTTGAACCGGATCGATTCGACCCATATCGCGCTCTGCTTCGTTTGAAAAAATAGCTTTATAAACCATATTTTTTCTTTATCTCTTCAAAAGTTACATATTTGCCCTCTTTGTATTGTTTCCAAGATCTTTCCAAAGATTTTTTGAATTCATCGGTCATTTCCATCGGCGAAATTATGAGCCGGTCGTCTTTTATTTCGATCTGGTAATGGTCAGTATCAAACATGTCTCTCCATTTTTTAGGTAATGTGATTTGGCCTCTGGATGTGGCTTGGATAATTTTTAGCATATAGTTATTAAAAAAGTTTAAAGTTTTTCTTAAGTTTTTATAAAATCCGAAAATAAGATAATAGGAAAATAAGAATTTTACAAGACTTCATTTAAACACTCAAAAGTGCTATCCTTTCCCCGCTATGTCCGACCTAAAAACCACATTTAAAGCCAAATTTCCCGACATCGTTTTTGACGAACCACTCGCCCGTTATTGCACTTTTCGTATCGGCGGTCCGGCCGATTATTTCTATCGTCTCAAAGACTCTGCACTTCTCCCCGACCTCATCTCTTTCGCGAAAGAAAATTCTCTCCCATATTTCATTTTTGGCGGCGGCTCAAACATCCTTTTTCACGACGACGGTTTTCGCGGTTTGGTCATTCATTTGGAATCTTCAAAGATCGAAATCAAGGACACTCAAATCATCGCTGACGCCGGTGTCTCCATACCACAGCTTATAAAGGCCGCTATCGAAAGCCATCTTTTTGGTTTGGAAAAATGGGGAGGGCTGCCTGGCACAGTCGGTGGCGCGGTCCGTGGTAATGCCGGATGCAACGGTCTCGAGACAAAAGATATTCTAATTGAAGCCACTCTTTTAAGTCCCGAAACCGGAAAAATTCATGTCGAACCTGCCGCTTTTTTCAACTACAGCTACCGCAACAGCAGCCTCAAATATTCACACGAGATCGTCCTAAACGCCACTTTCCAGCTAAAAAAATCCGAAATCTCCAAAGAAGAGCAGCAAAAACTTTATGCCGAAACAATCAAAGAGCGCGCCTCCAAGCAACCCCCGGGTTCCTCCTGCGGCTCTTTTTTCAAAAACCCGTCTCCGGAAAATCCAGCCGGCAAACTTATCGATCTCTCCGGTCTCAAGGGAACAAAGATCGGTGGCGCTCAGATCTCCGAAAAGCATGGCAACTTTTTTATGAACACCGGTTCCGCCACTTTTGCCGACATGCTCGCTCTCTCCGAACTCGCAAAAAAAGAAGTTAAATCAAAATTTGGCATCGACCTCGAGGAGGAAATTCAGATCGTCCAACCTTGAGCTTCCCTCTGTATTTTGTTAAGCTTCCCCCTGGATAATCACTTGTCCCATGGGCGACCTGATTCTCAGGCTCGTAAATTACTTCGCGGCTTTCGCCGGATTTATCGCCGTAATCATGGCTTTATACGGGCTTTTTAGCTACTTCTCCTCAGACAACGTCGAAACAAAAGAGGATGGCATGCGTATGGCAAAATACTCCTTTTTGGCCTTGGCCATTATCGCTATCTACCTTTTTTTGCAAAATTCCATTTGGCATTGATGGCCGTAACATGCTATAATATAACAAATCTTAATCTTAACCATTCCTATGAACAAGAAACTCGTAAAACAGGCAGCTATCGTGTTTGCTCTCATGGTCGGAGCAATCTCGCTAATGAGCTTCCTACCGGTTGCCGGTGCGGCCAGCTCACTTTTAAATGCGACCGATAATCCGGATGCTGTTTCTACAGCCACCGGTGGCGCAAGTTCTCTTCGCCAGTTGGTTTTGACCATGGTCAACTACTTCCTCGGATTCCTCGGCTTGGTTGCAGTTTTGATGGTGATCTACGGAGGTGTCACTTATGTCACTGCCGCAGGCAAAGACGATGCTGTTGAAAAGGGCAAAAAGATTATCATGTACGCTCTAGTAGGTTTGATCATCGTTCTGCTCTCCTTCGTGGTCGTAAACTTCATCCTTGGTGCCGGTACAGGTACGGAAGGATAGTTCATTTCTCTTTAACTACACAAAAAGACCTCCGCAACAGCGGGGGTCTTTTTTTACAAAAAATGTTTTTAGCTTACCGCCAGATCTTCCACGCGCACCCTTTCCTTCTCTTTCACTATCCCCAGATCATCCTTCACGATTATCTTTTCCGCTTTTATTTCTACGATATTTTTCGCCGGAATAATCCTCTGATCGTAGTGTAAAATACCAAAAATACTTTTTGCCACGAAGATCTTTTGCAAAATCAGGCTCTTTGTATCAATCGAAAAATCAGCCACAATTCCCAGTTCCTTGCCGCTTTCAGTCACAACTTTATTATGAAAAATTTTGAGCCCCTTCTTGAACACAGTATCAGCCCGAAGCACATCTTCTATCTGCACGATAGCCTCTCTCCCATGCACAAAGATCGTATCACCAAAGGACAAAATATCGTGTGGGGCGACAATCAACTTTGCGTTCTGATTGACCACAACGCCGACCACTACTCCGTTCTCCGGATCGACGATCAGGTCTTTGACCGTGGTGATCGGCCTCACCTCATCGTCCTCGCGGATAGGTGTGTTCAGGATCTTGGTATATAGTTTTTCCATAAATTCACTTAACAATCTCGGCTTTATTCTATAGAATCACAAGGCAAAATTGAAGTATCGGGGTGTAGCTCAGTTGGCTAGAGTGCGTGGTTTGGGACCATGAGGTCGGAGGTTCGAGTCCTCTCACCCCGACCAGTTTATAATTTTGCAACCATCGGGGTGTGGCGCAGTTGGCTTAGCGCGCAGCGTTCGGGTCGCTGAGGTCGGAGGTTCAAGTCCTCTCACCCCGACCATACAAAAAACTTCCTTCTCGACAATCACCCCATTTTTTTCTATACTAAACTTGTCTTAATTAAACATAACCATAAATTTATGGCTTTCACATTACCCGACCTTCCGTACGCGTTTAGCGCTCTCGAGCCGCACATCGACGCGCGAACCATGGAAATCCATCACGACAAGCATCATGCCGCTTATGTTGCCAAATTTAACGATGCGATCAAAGGCACGGATCTCGAATCCAAATCTCTCGAGGAAATAATGGCCGCACCAAATCTCCCAATGCCTGTCCGCAACAACGGTGGTGGCCATTTTAATCACAGTCTTTTCTGGACAATTCTGGGCCCGAATTCCGGCTCTCCGGAGGGCGAACTCGCCGAAGCTATCGACGCCGCTTTCGGTTCTTTCGACAAATTCAAAGAGGAATTTTCAAATGCCGCCTCTACGCGTTTTGGCTCAGGCTGGGCTTGGCTACTGGTTTCAAACGGCAAGCTGGTGATCTCTTCAACTCCAAATCAGGATAATCCGCTCATGGATCTCGCCGAAATAAAAGGCACACCAATTCTGTGTCTGGATGTCTGGGAACACGCTTATTATCTGAATTATCAGAATCGTCGTCCGGACTATATAGCGGCCTTTTGGAATGTCGTCAATTGGCAGGAAGTGGCTCGCCGCTTTGCTGCATCGCTCCCAAATAGCTAAAAGGATCAAATTCCTGTGCGTCGGCCGGAACTTCAATCTCCAAATCGGAGTTCAATTCGCCAAGTGAAATACTGAATTCGAGGTCAACCGTGCCCGCTTCTTTTCCATCGAAAGCCATAGATCCGGAAATCTTGTGCAATGTTAAATCCTCAGCCCCAATCCATATTTCCAGATTTAAATCACTGGACTGCAAGGCAAAATTAAAATTCTCCAAGTCTTCCGCGCTGATTTTTTCGCCGCCAAAATTTGACGCCTCTTTTGTGAATATTTTCACGGCCTCTTTATCAAGCTTTGCGCTATAGTGAAAAGTGTTCTCATCAAAAACCTTTTCAGTGCCAAGATATTTTATGTCCTCAAAAAATTCTGTTTTTTCAAAGAGATCCTTCATTGCTTTTTCCTCAGCACTCATCTGGCTTTCGTCAGCCTCCTCCGTCCAAAAAGCGAGATCATTTGCGTTCAAATATTGAGGAGGTAAAGTGATTTTCCACCATTTTCCAAGAAATTCTTCGGCAAAATCAGCCGGAACATTTTCGTTGTCCGGGATCTCACTAATCAAACTATACAAGGCTCCATCACCAAGTCGTAACTCAAATATATAATTTCCATTCGGGACCTCGGCATTTTCATCGGTAAATGTTCCATCAAGTTTCACGCCGACTTGCGGTGCTTCTTCTTTTTGCAAATCAAAAAGGCCGTCCATATCAAAATCAAATCCGGTATTTCCGCTTTCCGGAGAGGTAATATCAGCTTTTACGCTGATTTCATAATTTGCCGAAAGGACATTTTTAAAATTTTCAAAAGCCCCTTTTAGCATCTCTTCAGGCGCTTTTGGCGGTTCGCCAGCACTCGTGCACGCACTTAAAAACACCGCTAAAAATAAAGCGCTCAACAATTTTTTCATAGGAATTTGGTTAGTGCGTAAACTCTAGTTTATCTTCACCATTTTTTCAAATCATTCCTTCACGGCGCGAATTATTTGATTTACCCACTGCTCTTTTTCATAAACAAATTCTTCTTTTTCGATTTTAAAAAAGTTGCTCTCCAAAGCCTTTTTTATGTGTTCCGGCAAATGATAAAAAGATTTTATTACTATCTCCTTTCGGTCTTTCACAAGAAGTTTTGGAGATTTTCGCTGATTTATATTTGTCAAAATAAAAACACCTCCAGGTTTCAGAACCCGATAAACTTCCTCAAAAAAAAACTCCGGATTTGGTATATGAACTATCAAAAAAGCCGCCACCACAGCATCAAAACTATCGTTCTCAAACGGCGTGGCTTTTGCGTCACCGCGAACAAATTCAACATTTGGAAATTTTTTTCTCGCGATTTTCAGCATTTTTTCCGAAGTATCCAGCCCTACGACTTCCGCCCCTGATTTTTGAAGCATGGAAATAAGCCTACCGGTTCCACAACCCATATCAAGAACCCTCTTACCTTTTAGGTCTTTCGTCATCTTCAGCAAAACATGCTCCTCAAAGCTGTTTAAATACGCTGATTTTTGATCATAAAATTCAGCATACATATCGTAGCCTTCATCACTTTTAAAAACATTCGATTGTTTACTCATCTTTGAATTGCTAAACTTGGTTTACAGCATAACACGAAGCTATGGGACGGGGAAAACACTACTCATTACACGAGACGGACGACACGAGGGCTTCAGGCCAGCTTGCGCTTTTTGACCAGATTTTGGAAAGGATTACCGGCTCTGGCGGCCAGATTTTGAGCAACGAAGAAACCCCTCTCTACGACGAGCTGGGTGGAAACGAGGCGGAAGTCGGCACCCGTCGCACAGCGGAATTCAATGTCCCGAATGCAAAGACAGATTTTCAGCTCACTCAAACCATCCAAGAGCGTCACATTACCGGAGCCGGGCACAACAAATCTTTGGAGGAGCTAAGTCCGCCACGCATTTCCACTACTCTAAAAAAGAAACCGGAAGGCAGTCAGGATTGGCAGGTGGTCGATCTCGAGGATGTATTTTAATTTAGAATTTTTTCAGCCATTTTTTCCATATTCGTCTCCTCTTTGTCTGTCCGGTGATCAAATCCCGCGACATGCAACATTCCGTGCACAAACAAAATTTCCAATTCTCTCTCTAAAGCGTGTCCCTTTTCTTTAGCCTGCTTTTTGGCTGTATTTAGTGAGATTATTATGTCTCCGTTCCACTTGTCTGTCTCATATCCAAAAGACAACACATCTGTAGGTGCATTCTTTTTTCTATACTTTTTATTTAGTTTTTTAATCTTCGCGTCATCGCAAAAAACCAAAGATATTTCGCCGTCTTTTTTCAAAACCGTCGAAGCTTTTTTAGCCAATTTTAAAAAAGAGGCCTTTCCTATTTTTATCTTAGTTTCGTTAAAAATCACTATTTTAACCATAAATTTTGATATGTTTGCCATTCCTCATCGCTCATCTCCCATTCGGGATAAATCGCGACTCCACCAAAAACATCCTCATTACTACGGGAATTGTTCAGCCCGCTAATCACGCCCTTCAGCCCGTTTTCCAAATTTTCCACCTTTGGATCAAAGGCTTCTGTTTCCTCGTCATAGGCTGGAATACCCACGAAAACCTCTTTGTCATCATATAGATTGCTGATCCATATGGTTTGCTCTTTCACAAGCCAACGATAAATCCACGGAGTTTTTATTCCTGTGTCATATACCATGGCTACGATCTGGTCTGCGTGAGCTCCAACATTTTTATAATTTTTTTCCGTATTGTAATTTTTGAATTCATGAAAAGGCTTTGTCGAAATGACGACCGATTGTGGAATAAATTCTGCGAGAGCAACCGAAATTACCTTGTCTTGAGGAATGGAATTACGCGTTTTTTCCAGGGTGTCTATAAAAGCGCTGTCACCGTCCCAGACAGGTTCGATATCAAAATGAATACCATCAAATTCGACTAATTGCGTTAAAAATTTTGCTTGCTGGGCGATATTTTTTCTTACAAGTTCCTCTTTTAAATCTATTTTACCGCGAAGCTGTCCGATCCACGCCTGCAGCTGAATTTCCGGCGCAAATTTCCTCATCTTGTCCACGAAATTTATAGAATATTTATAAGTCGTTGGATCTATGCTCCCGTCTTCTTTTAGCGGGCCGCTATGCACAAATAATGTACCTATATTGTTTTTTTTCAGACTCACGGCAAGCTCTTTCAGCTCAGCGTCACTCTTGTAGTCCCCCACCCATTCATGCCCTAACCATAGAGCGTTTTTGCCTTTATCAAAATGAATTCCTGACTGATCGGAGTTGAAACCTATAAATTTAATCCACAAAAAAGATACAATTATTATAAGTAGAACCCACTTTATCATCGACTTGTTTTTCATTTTCTTTGCTTTAAAGCTTCATAGACAATAATCCCATAACAAGTCGCCACATTCAAAGAATTAGCTCGTCCATACATTGGTATCTCAATCGCTATGTCGACTTCCGCCATAAGTTCGTCCGAGATTCCCAATACTTCATGACCAAAAACAAAACAAACCGGAAAGTCAAATTTAACCTCATCATATGTTTTCCCTTCATTTGCCAGTTCCACGGCGATTATTTTTACGCCCTTTTTCTTCAGTTTTTTTACCAGTCCGACAGCATCTTCGGAATATTCCCAAGGGACAAGTTCTTCGGCTCCAAGAGCGGTTTTGCTGATCTCTTTTCGCGGTGGGCAACCTGTTATTCCACACAGATATAGTTTTTTGAGCATCACGGCATCGGAAGTGCGGAAAATTGATCCGACATTGTAAAGACTTCGTACATTTTCCAGCAGCGCGTAAAAATTATTGCGTTTCATTTTTTTAACTTCGCTTTTTGAAGGCTTCCTTTTGAGAATTTCTTCATGGCTTCTTTTCTTCATTTGTCTGGGAGTCTAAAAACTTCATTGTGCCGGAGATTATAACATTCAATTCTTCTATTGTTATATTTTCATCGGGGCGGAATTTGTCCACATCCTTGATTATCCCATTTTCCACGGCAAAATTTGTATATCTTGGATACCACCACATGTATTGAATTTTCGGATTAACATCGTCGAAATAGGTCTTTTGATTCATGATTTCTTCATTTGAACCTAAAATAGAAACCAATTGAAATTTATACTTTGACTGAACCATGTCCAGAGCTCCGAAAATCACTTTTAGGGCCTCTATTCTTGTTACCGGCCTGTCCGGACGGAAAGGGCTGTCCTTATCATTCATATAGCCGTTTATGAAGCCAAGCATGGTTGCGTCAACAACATCGCGGTAATAAACACTACCAGGTTTAATATCCGGATAAAGTATAATTTGAGGTTCGAGCTCTATGTCATTGTATAGTGATGTAGCCATGAAGTTGAAAAGACAAAATTCCTTAAACTTATTGCAATTGCTCAAGAAGTCAGCTTTCTTTGTGCGAAGATCAAATTTATCAAAAATTATTTTTACAAGTTCCCCCCTGCTCACGGTTTTATCGTCAGCGCCAAGCACTATTTTTCCCTTTCCAACCCGTCCTTCCCTGCCAAGCAAAATATAAACTTTGCCGTCGTCACCGGAGTCGTTATCGTCCGCATATCTTGCGCTTATCGCAACATCTTTAAATCCGTCGCTGTTAAAATCCAAAACGGCAATCTTATATCCAAACCAGTCATCGGCATTTTCACCATGTATTAGAGTGTCAATTTTACCGTCTTTTATACTATTGTCGGAGTCAAGCCCGTGGATTCCATTATTCAAAAAATATATGTCTCCGGATTCTTTGCTAATCGCCGCGCCTATACCAGGAGCACCCATGATCACATCAGCCAAATCATCGTTATTTACATCTTCCAATAATACACTCGCGCCTAAAAATGACTCACCCGACGCATTGTTTATCAAGACATTTCTATAGATTGGATTATTAAGAAATACTTTGTTTTCCACATTGCCGTCAAAACCGCTAAATCTGTCGCCACCATAAAAAATGGAAATTTCTCCGGTATTCTTCCTTGTTGAGTAAGGAAAAGTTCCAACCGCCAAATCATCCAATTCGTCATTATTGAGATCGCCCGTATCCAAACTAAATCCAAACCATTGATATTCCCCCGTGCCCTCTATGGTTATCTGTGGACTTACGACCTTAGACAAGTCTTTATTGCCTTTATAAAAATAGATTTTACCGGCCTCCTTAAGATTCCCTGCGTCAGCCTTATATGCGCTAACAAAAAAATCATTTTCATCGGAATTAAATATATTTCCACCTGTTATTGCAGACCCAAATTTTTCACCGGATTTTTGCCCAAAAAGCACGGTGGCCGGAGTGACACTCAAGCCTTTTTCCATACCTGGAAAAATATAAACAGCGCCTGAATTTTGGCTTTTATCTTCATCAGCCATAGGAGCACCGACAAACAAATCATCGATACTATCCCCATTGGCGTCAACAGTAGACAAACCAAGTCCGAAGCCATCTCCGTCATCATGTCCACTCAGAAGTACATTTGGCTTATTTGAGGACAAATCGATCGCTTGTCCACTCCAGTCCACATGTCCATACATTACATATACTTTCCCCGGTCTTTTGCCGTCCTGAAATGCATTATATGCGCCGATAGCAAGGTCACTTATTCCATCCCCATTGTAATCCCCTGCCACCAGAGTGCTTCCTATTTGGTCTCCGGAATTTTCCCCAAAAAAATTAACTATACTTTGGTCACTACGGAGATCCATCGTCTGATTATCTGAATTTTCATTTCCAAAAATAATAGAAACCGAACCATTCCATTTCTTAAGGGAGGTTGAATCAAGGGGGGCTCCTATCGCGATGTCATCAACACCATCTCCGTTGAAGTCTCCGGTCGTTACATCCGCCCCAAAACCCGCTCCATCACTATGATTCATTATTTCAATTTTAAGCCCCTCCAACGAAATAAACGATTCGTAGATCGTTGTTGAAGCGAAGACGACGCCAAAACCAAAAATATGGGTAAGGAAAACAAATAAAGTAACCTTGATTAGAAAAGGCTTTTTACAGAGGTTCTTACGAGTTTTTCTAGTGAAACCCATAGGATGAGGTGATACACACATTATCCCTATGGAAAAAATTAAGTAAAGAAGATTAAATCACTAGCTGGACATATGTCGACAACTAGACTACAATTGCGGCAAAAATGACTACTATATGTCTATACCCTGTCAATAGACGGCGGTAGACAGAAAAATATTGATCTATGGAGTCGGTAAAAGAATACAATTTAGATCGAAAAGCCGCTAGCAGACTATTGAATGTGTCGATTCGTACGCTCGATAGGTATGTTTCTGGTAGGAAATTGTCTACTAAGGTTGTCGATGGTAGGATATGGTTGGATAAAGCTGAGGTTTTAGAGCTAAAGGCGGGAAAGGAGAGGCCGATTTTAGTTGAAAAAATTAAACTGTCTACTCCAGAAATGTCTATAGACGACGACATGGACGATGTCGACACGGTTCGAGTGGTTAGTCATGACGGTGTCCACTCGGCTCCGAAATTGTCCGCTGCGAAAGACCGCGATGGGGGAGTCTACGAGCATTTATACGAGCAAATGAAAGCTGAGCTGAATGAGAAGCAAGAGCGTTTGGAAATGGCTAATTATCGCGTTGGACAGCTTGAAGCGCAGGTTCGAAACAGTGTGCCAATGCTTGAATATCATCGTCAAAATCAGGACAGGGAAAAGCAGGAAGGAATTTTGAAGTCTCAAATCGAAGAGGGGATGACAAAGTTGAAACGACTAGTCAACGAGTTGAAATATGAAAAATTGAGTAAGCGGCTTTTCCTGGTGATTTTGTTGATTTTACTTGGCCTCCAGCCACTTTGGCTGCTTTTGTATTACCGTTAAACACTATATCATTTGGATAATCTCCTTTCTCTCGCTTTGAATAGTCGAGCCCGGAAAGGCGGCTTCCAGACGGTCGAATAAGCCCCCAGGCAACTCGAGAATTTTGATTAATTGCGAGGGTTCCCCTATGACTTTGAAATCATACGGAGAATTTAGGATGCTTCCGTTAAGTAGAATTTGGCCTTTAGGTAGAGTATCGAATCCTGCGTTGGCATTGGTTATTCGTATATCGTTAAGAGATACGGCCTCCGCTCCGGAATTGTGTAGCTCGTTGATCAGGTCAATTGCCCATGTGGTATTTATTGATGCGTTGATTCTAATGCTTATGCCTGGTCCATAGATTGGATACGAACCGCTAAGCTTCTTATATTTGTTTATCTCTTCTGACAAGGCGTCAAGAGCGGAATCCTGACTCTTCAATTGTCCCAAGGAGTCTTCAAGTTCGGAAACCTCTTTTCTCAGGTCGTCATTTTTTTCTTTCAAAATCTTAATTTCTTGAAAGACGGTAGTCTCAGCTTCCCTTCCAAAAGAATCCCCTGCGATTTCCAACGATTCGCTTTGCCACATAAGCAATAATCCGGACAATATTCCTATACCCAAAATGTATAATTTATGGCTGGTTTTCATTGGGTAATCAAATTAATATATTTGGCTTTAAGATCAGCATTATAGATGGGGATTGTTATTGAATTTACCGCTACGGCCTCAAAAATTATCTCGCCTTTGTCTCTTCGGGAATACAAATTTCCCAATAGTGTCCTGTTTGAAAGCCTTTGACTGATAATGCCTGTATCACCAACAGCTCTGATCACAAATGGGGCTGCTATATGTGAATTATTTATCAAAATTGTTGTCCCTACGGAGCTGATAGGGGAGGTGGCGATAATTCTCTGGTCGTTTACGCTGATGGCTTCTGCGTCAGCGGCAAAAAGCAAATTCACAATATCTCTCAGGTCGGCGGCCTGGATTAGCAAAACATCTGAAACTTTTGCGCCTTCACGAAGAGCAAGGGGACTGTCGTTTAGGGTTATTTCAACTCCCTGTCCGCTTACTGGAGTCAGGCCTATTTCTTTTTTCAGTGTGTCCAATATCTCAAGATTTGCCCCCTCGGTTTGCAGATTAACAGCTGTCTGTGATCCATGTATCTGCTCGCGTAGAGTGACGATGCGACTCTTCAAATATGCCTGTTCGTCGAGATATTCGTTTAAAATATCTTGTCTCGCGCTCCACTCGTCAGCTTTAAAAGTCGTTCCCTTTGGGATCCTGGTTTGAAACTGCCACGATAAAAGAAGTCCGGCAAATACTCCTGTGATTAAGAAAACTGTAAGGGCCTTTTTTTGCATACTCGATTTATGGTCAGGATTAACAATATAGAAAAAACTAAACAAAAAGTAAAACTTCAGCTAAACTCTCATGAGTTAAAACTTGTATTATGATTGGGCTATTCGACTCAGGGTATGGGGGATTGACGGTTTTAAAGCCGATTTTAGAGCTATTACCGGCATATGACTATATTTATCTCGGTGACAATGCCAGGGCCCCATATGGCAACCACGCGCCGGACAATATCAAGCTTTTTTCAGAGCAGGCTGTGCGCAGCCTCTTGGACAGAGGGGCGAAACTGATTATTTTTGCATGCAACACAGCATCAAGCGTTGCGCTTCGTGACATTCAAAAGAAGTATTCAAAAGTTTTGGGAGTGCTTATTCCGGTTGCCGAGGAAGCGGTAATCGCTACGAAGAACAGAAAAGTCGGAGTCATTGGCACAAGGGCAACGATTGATTCGCACGCCTATGACCTTGAAATAAAAAAACTTGATAAAGACATAGCGGTTTATTCCAAAGCATGCCCACTTTTGGTTCCTCTGATAGAGGAGGGATGGCACGAAAAACCAGAGGCGATTTCCATTGCAAAAAAATACCTCGATTATTTGAAAACATGTCATGTGGATACTCTTATCCTTGGATGCACTCACTATCCGTTAATGCTAAAGACTTTCCGTCGGATCATGAAGCCGCGTGTCCGAATTTTGGAATCCGGAAACATTGTTGCCGTCAAGCTAAAGAATTACCTGGATCGCCATCCGGAAATCGAAAAATTACTGACAAAAGGAAAAACGCGGACATTTCTTACGACGGATGATCCAATGCGATTTAAAGATTTTACGGAAAAATACCTGGGACTAAAAATTTCTCCTGAAAAAATTTCCTTGGAATAAACTACTCCCACTCTATTGTTGCAGGCGGTTTGTTTGTAATGTCGTAATAAATCGCACTTACCCCCTTTACGGTCGCAAGTCTCTTCACGAGCTCTGCCAATTTATCAAAATCCATTTGATAAAAATTTGCGGTCATGGCTTCTTCGCTTTCAACAGGTCTTAAAACTATCGACTCTCCGTTCAATGGCACAAGAACCGTTGGGAATTGCCATATTTCTTTGTCCATACCGTTTTCAACTATGAAGTCCATAACGATCTTATCTGCCTCCTGCAAAATCGAAATTCTATCTTTGGTAAGATATGAGTCATGAATCACAGGGTTTTCAAAAGTCTCCGGACGCAGGCCCAAAAGGACCCTGTTTATGTCCGTGAACTGATTGGTAAGTTTTGTGGATAACGCATTCAAATTCTCCCATGAAGCTCGATTGCCATACACGACGACTGGATGACGATAGGTCCTCTCATCTCCCTGTACTCCAACGCTTTTTATGGGTAAAACCTTCGCTTTCAAGCCAAGCTCGGCAACCGCCTCGGACAACCCTTCAGGTTCTTTTATTGGTTCAGGATTTTTCACACACAGGCAACGCACCGCAAGTCCTGGACCGGGAAAGGGATGTCTCCAAACCATCTTATGATTTAGTCCCAATCTCTCGCCAACAAGCCTGACCTCATCTTTGTATAGTTGTCTTAATGGCTCAATCACTTTGCCTGCGGCTGTCATGTCTTTTATTCTCTGTACCTGATTGTGATGCGTTTTTATCTTGTCTGCATGTTTTGTGCCGCCTGTTTCAATAGTGTCAGGATAAATAGTTCCCTGTCCGAGAAGCCATTCGTCTGGATTGAGTTTTAATTGGTCAGAAACTTTCTGCTGAATATCCAAAAAAAGATCGCCGATAATTTTGCGTTTTTCTTCTGGCTCATATACACCTTTAAGTTTTGCAAAATATTCTTCTCCTGCGTCATACACATGCAGATTGGTTACACCAACAGCTTTCAACGCCTCTTCCACCTCTTTTCGCTCATTCATTCTCATGAAACCTGTGTCCACAAAAAGCCCGTAAACTTTTTCCGGACCAAGAGCTTTTGCCAAAAGCAAAAACGCAACAGTTGAATCGACGCCTCCGCTGATCATCAAAAAAACCTTTTTGTCATTCACCTGATTTTGGATTTGTCTGGTTATATCTTCGATATAGGTTTCTATGTTCCACTCGCGTTTTGCGTTTGTCAGTTGAATAAAATTTTCTAGAATTTTTTGCCCGCATGGGGTGTGTGTGACTTCGGGATGGAACTGTACTCCAAATAAATTTTGCTCGAAATTTGCCATTGCGGCTATCGGGCAATCTTCGGTTTTTCCTATCAACTCAAATCCGTCCGGCAAGTTAACTACCTGATCAAAATGGCTCATCCATACGGGTTCGATGTCTTCGACCCCTTCGAAAATCCCACTTTTATTTACGAATTTAATCTCCGCCGGACCATATTCGCGGACTTCTCCATGTTCAACCTCTCCACCCAAAGTCATTCCCATGAGTTGGTGTCCGTAACAAATTCCAAGTATCGGCACTCCAAGCTCAAAAATCCGCTCGTCGCATTTTGGACTTGTTTCCGCGCGCACGCTCGCCGGTCCTCCGGAAAGTATAACGCCCTTAAAATCCAGCAGCTTGTTCGGTTCAACTTCTCCATCAAAAATCTCGCTATACACGCCCATTCTTCTGATTCTGTTTGCGATCAAATGCGCATACTGTCCGCCAAAGTCTAAAACAGCGATTTTATCCAT
>CAZHDA010000016.1:0-16943 GCA_964531125.1 uncultured Candidatus Peribacteria bacterium | reverse complement strand
AATTTAAATTTGAATTTGAGAGCGGCGTTATCTCGACGCTCGATACTGTGAGGCAGGATCTGGAAAATGTGCAGTGGCAGAATCTGGATTTGAATAAAAATAGCGGAGGAATTTTGACGATGTTTCAAAATAACGCAATCGGATCCGGAAGCAAAAATATTTATCCGATCGTGACTTTGAGCGCGATTTTGGCGACAGGCTCGGTTTATTTCATTATCAGGAAAAGGAACAAACGATTAGTCAATTTCAAATGAGTTTTAAATTTTGAAAATCGGAACTTTTATATTAGATTGGTTGTAGAACTTCTCATTTTCTATGACCAAGGAATATCTAAGCATACAGGAAGCGGCTGAAATAAGCGGAAAATCCGCGCAGACGATTCGTCGCGCAATCAAATCCAAGACTCTTGGACATCGCAGAAACAAGACTCCGCAAGGATTTAATTATTTGATTGAAAGGGCTTCCCTGAATGAATTATACAGGCTTGGCGAACCGGAAAAAAAGATTGAAAAGGAAACAAAATCCGAGTCCCAAAAGAAAAATGAAAATCCTATTAGTGTGGAAGGCGAGGACTTTCGCGCTTTGGTTCGCGCTTTGGAAAAAATGGTGCAACAACACTCTGATGAAAGGCAAAATTTTATGCGCTTGGTGACGACTTTGCAGGAAAAAATTTACTTTTTGGAAAATCAGGTAAATCTGCTGAAGGCACCGGCTAAAAAATGGTATCAGATTTTTTAACGGCCAGTACATGTCGTTGTTTGAAAGCACTTTGGAGCAAATCCGCAGGGCGTCAAAATTAATAAATCTAAATCCCGAAGTTGAGGGCGTGCTTTCCCATCCACAAAGAATCGTAGAGGTAAATGTGCCTGTGAAAATGGATAACGGAGTTCTGAAAATATTTAGAGGATTTCGCGTGCAACATAATAATCTTGCCGGACCATATAAGGGCGGGATTCGATATCACCAGCAGGTGGATATGCAGGAAGTCATGGCACTTTCGGTGTGGATGACGATAAAATGTGGAGTGGTAGGAATACCTTTGGGAGGTGCGAAAGGTGGTGTGATCGTGAATCCAAAGGAACTCTCAATCGCAGAGCTTGAGCGGCTGACACGCAGCTATGTGCGCGCGATGGCCGATGTGCTCGGACCGGAGAAAGATGTACCAGCGCCGGATGTAAATACAAACGCGCAAATCATGGAATGGATCGCCGATGAATATTCTAAAATTGTCGGCAAAGACGCGAAAGGGGTGGTGACAGGAAAGCCAATAGAAAATGGCGGAAGCAAGGGACGGGATGTGGCAACCGCGCTTGGCGGCGTATATGTTTTGAATGAAATTATTCCCGCGGGTGAGCGAAAAAAAACGCGCGTAATAATACAGGGATTTGGAAATGCGGGAGGGAACGCCGCGAAATTACTGGCAAAAGATGGATATGAAGTGATTGGAGTGTCGGATTCCATGGGCGGAATAGTGTGTAAAAAAGGTTTTGATCCGAATGAAGTCATGCAGTGCAAAATCACGAAGAAATCCGTGCAATACTGTGGCGTGCATGATGCTGAGCTCGGCAATCAAAATTGTAGAAAAGTGACGAACGCGGAGCTTTTGGAGGAGGAGTGCGATGTCCTGGTTTTAGCCGCGTTGGAAAATCAGATAACGGCTGAAAACGCAAATGATGTAAAAGCAAAAATTGTGCTGGAATTGGCAAACGGACCTATAAGTCCGAAGGCTGACGAAATTTTGGCAAAAAGAGGTGTGATGGTTTTGCCTGATATTTTGGCAAACGCAGGAGGCGTGACAGTGAGTTATTTTGAAATGTTGCAAAACGCGGAAAATAAATACTGGTCGGAAGTAGAGGTTTTTAAAAAACTGCAACCTATAATGGTCGACGCATGGAACGAGGTAAATAAAATTTCGAAAAAATTTAAATGTACCTTCAGGGAAGCAGCTTTTGTAAAAGCTTTACAAGGCCTTGAGCAAAAGATGAAGACCAAATATACTTGAGTCTATGGCCACAGGTTATAAAACAACCAGGGCTCGCAAAGCAGTGAGAGAAAACATTTTAAAAAAGTTTGTTTATTTTTTTGATGAAGGTGGGAAGGAAATGACCGATCTGCTCGGTGGGAAGGGCGCACATCTCGCTGAAATGACGCGGATAGGGATCCCGGTTCCTTTTGGTTTTACGATCAGCACAGAAGTGTGCGCAAAATTTCTCGAAAACGGAAAATATCCGGAAATATTTGGCGAACAATTGCAAAGGAATCTGGAAAAGCTGGAACGAAAAACCGGCAAAAAATTTGGATCAAAAGAAAATCCATTATTGATTTCCGTCCGTAGCGGCGCGGCAAGGTCCATGCCTGGAATGATGGATACGATTTTGAATCTGGGGCTGAACGACGAAACCGTAGATGCACTAGCGGAAAAAACCGCCAATGAGCGATTTGCATACGACTGTTATCGAAGATTTATTCAAATGTTTGGAGATGTCGTTTTGAATGTTAAACATGAAAAATTTGAAGAGGCGCTTGAAAAATTAAAAATTGAGAACGGAGTGGATGCGGATCATGAACTTGGTACTGAAAATTTGAAAAAGCTGGTTGAGATTTATAAAAAAATTGTAGAAGAAAATACTGGCGCAGAATTTCCAAAGAACCCTTTGCAACAACTTAAATTGTCGATTGAGGCCGTTTTTAATTCATGGAATAACGACAGGGCAAAGACATATAGAAAACTGCATGACATCACAGGGCTGAAAGGAACAGCTGTAAACATACAGGCTATGGTTTTTGGAAATATGGGTGAGGACTGCGGTACAGGAGTGGCATTTACCCGCAATCCTTCGACAGGAGAGAGGGAACTTTATGGCGAATTTTTGATAAACGCGCAAGGAGAAGATGTCGTGGCCGGAATTCGTACACCTCGACCGATTTTGGAATTGGAGACCGTAAATTCCGAAGCTTTGGAACAGCTACTTGATGTTCGAGAACTACTGGAGGCGCATTATCGTGACATGCAAGACATAGAGTTTACCATCGAAAAAGGTAAACTTTTTTTATTGCAGACGAGAAGCGGGAAAAGGACGGCCGGAGCTTCGGTAAGAATCGCCTGCGATATGGTGGATGAGGGGCTTATTTCGAAAAAAGAGGCTTTACTGAAAGTCGAAGCGAAACAGCTGAATCAGCTTTTGCATTCGCAAATTAAAAAAACCGCTTTGCGGGATGTAGTGACAAAGGGACTCCCGGCTTCGCCAGGGGCCGCTTGTGGAAAAGTGGTTTTCACATCGGAGAGAGCAATCGAGCTTGTCGAGAAACATGAAAAAGTCGTGCTTGTGCGAAAAGAGACGAGTCCGGAAGATTTGAGCGGAATGAACATAGCTGAGGGGATTTTGACGGCACGCGGCGGGATGACCAGTCACGCGGCGGTAGTGTGTCGCGGCATGGGAAAATGTTGCATCACCGGCGCGAAAGAAATCATCGTGAATGAGAGCGCGAAAAAATTGATAATCGGAGAGATTGTTATAAATGAAGGAGATATTTTGACTTTGGACGGAGGGACCGGAGAAGTAATGCAAGGCGAGATGGAAATGCAAAAACCGGAGATAAGTGGTGATCTCAAAAGAATTTTGGAATGGGCGGACGAGGTGAGAACACTTAGGGTGAGGACAAATGCGGATACGCCGCACGACTCTGAAGTGGCTGTTAAATTTGGCGCGGAGGGCATAGGACTTTGCCGCACTGAACACATGTTTTTTGAGGAAGACCGGATTCATTTGGTGAGACAAATGATTCTGGCGAAGAGCCAAGAGGAGAGAAAAACGCCGCTTGAAAAATTATTACAAATTCAAAAAAGCGATTTCACGGGAATTTTCCAAGTGATGAAGGGATTGCCAATAACCGTAAGACTGCTCGATCCCCCATTGCATGAATTTTTGCCTGAAAAAGAAGATAAAATAGAAGCGCTGGCGAAAGATTTTGGCGTCAGCGTGAGTGAAATCAGGGACACAATAAATTCCTTAAAAGAAGTAAATCCAATGATGGGACTTCGCGGGGTGCGCCTCGGGATCACATTTCCGGACATATACGAGATGCAGGTAAAAGCGATAGCCGAGGCCGCGATACATGTGACGGCCGATGGAACGGATGTGAATGTGGAGATTGAAATTCCGCTGGTTGGAAATGTGCGGGAATTTACTTATATGCGTGAGCTTGTGGAAAAAACGATCGCAGGATATGGCGAGAATATTAAATTCAAATACAAAATCGGGACGATGATCGAGTTGCCGAGAGCGTGTCTGATCGGCGACGAGCTGGCGAAGGTGGCGGACTTTTTTTCATTTGGCACGAACGATTTGACGCAGATGACATATGGACTTTCGCGCGACGACATGGGGAAATTTATTCCGGAATATATTGAAAAAGGGATTTTGGAAAGGGATCCGGCTGCGACGATAGACAAGGACGGTGTGGGAAAATTGATGAAGGCGTGCGTGATGCTGGGACGAAGCGTGAAACGCGATCTGGAAATCGGGATTTGCGGGGAGCATGGAGGCGATCCGGAATCGATCCGGTTTTGTCATGAGATAGGGCTGGATTATGTGAGCTGCAGTCCGTACAGAGTGCCGATAGCCAGATTGGCAGCGGCGCAGGCGGCGCTGCGTTGACATGGAAATTTCATGGAGTATGATTAGGGGCAAGTATCTTCTAACTTTTTTTATATGAGCAAGAACTGGAAAATCATCCTTGGGGTGATAGTCGTTGTTTTGGCTGGCGCGGCCGTGTATTTCGGTAGCGGGAGTTTGTTTCAGGGGAGACTGGCTGGACCGTCGACGATAATAACTCCCGAGAGCAGGTTGCCAAATTTATCGATTTCTCTTAATGCCGCTTCTCCAAGCGGTTCGAGAGAAGTTAGCTCCAGTGACAAAATGGCTGTTTTTGATGTTTGTAATAATGCAAGAAAAGATGTAGCTATCGGCTCACTTTTGATCGGCGTAGTAAGCGATAGATTTGATATAAACAATGATGCTGACATCAAAGTAGACGGGATTACAGTCAGTGAGGCAAATACTTCCGAAGTGATGCGCATTGGAGTTGATTTGATTGATGGTGGAGAAACTATAGAAAAAGGCCAATGTGAAACTTTTGAAATTTCTCTGAATACAGCCGATCTCCTTGCGGAGAGAGGTGGTGTCGATGACATGCTGAGAGTTGATTTAAGTGCGCTTTATGACACGAATGGAGCAATACTTACCAGCGTTGTAAACACTCCGGTAAATGGCAATACGCTGAGATACTAAGTATAATATTGTTAATTAATTTGTATGAATAAAACTTGGAAAATCATCCTTGGGGTGATAGTGATTGTTTTGGCTGGCGCGGCCGTGTATTTCGGTAGCGGGAGTTTGTTTCAGGGGAGACTGGCTGGACCGTCGACGATAATAACTCCCGAGAGCAGGTTGCCAAATTTATCGATTTCTCTTAATGCCGCTTCTCCAAGCGGTTCGAGAGAAGTTAGCTCCAGTGACAAAATGGCTGTTTTTGATGTTTGTAATAATGCAAGAAAAGATGTAGCTATCGGCTCACTTTTGATCGGCGTAGTAAGCGATAGATTTGATATAAACAATGATGCTGACATCAAAGTAGACGGGATTACAGTCAGTGAGGCAAATACTTCCGAAGTGATGCGCATTGGAGTTGATTTGATTGATGGTGGAGAAACTATAGAAAAAGGCCAATGTGAAACTTTTGAAATTTCTCTGAATACAGCCGATCTCCTTGCGGAGAGAGGTGGTGTCGATGACATGCTGAGAGTTGATTTAAGTGCGCTTTATGACACGAATGGAGCAATACTTACCAGCGTTGTAAACACTCCGGTAAATGGCAACACGCTGAGATATTAAAACATAATATTATTAATTAATTTGTATGAATAAAACTTGGAAAATCATTGTTGGTGTGGCTCTTGTTGTTTTGGCCGGCGCGGCCGTGTATTTCGGTAGCGGGAGTTTGTTTCAGGGGAGACTGGCGACTGGCGGACCCGGATCTGGATCAGGACCAATGTCGTGGCAGATCAATCCTATGACAAGATATCAGAACTTATATACGATAAAGCTGAACCCAAACTCGCCTTCCGGACAATTGCCTATTGGTTCGCATCAAAAAGTCGCTGTTTTTGATCTTTGTGCCAACTCAAAGAATCAAATGAATATCGATGTCAGTGGGCTTAATGTCGGATTCCGCGGATATCTTCTAGATATGCACAATCTTGTTAGTGTTTTTGGATCTTACACGGCTGATTTAGGCACACTTGGAACCAGTACGCAGGCCCGTGATATAAATATGGGCGGCATAGAATTTGAGCCCGATAAACATGTAATTCTTGAACCTGGGACTTGTGATTCTCTTGAGGTTTATGCAGACACAGCTTCTCTGATGAGTGACATACAAGCTTTACAGGTCACTACTTATACAAATGGTATCGAGACTAACACTCCAAGCGTAGGAACAAGGAGCTCACTACCTTTCGAGGCAAATACTTTGGATAATTACTAGCTTCCGCATAAATACCAGCAAAAAGCCTATTCGAAAGAATGGGCTTTTTCTTTAGAAAAATTTTAAGAAAATTTAAGAAGTGTGTGCTAAGAAGAATGTGTTTTTTGTTTTGCAAAATGAAAATTTATGCCTTTATAGACAGTCAAAATTTAAATCTTGCCGTGCAAAGTTGCGGCTGGAAGCTGGACTTGCGCAAATTTTATGTATACCTGCATGAAAAATACATGGCGGATAAAATTTTCCTGTTTCTCGGCTATTTGGAGGCAAACAAGCACTTTTATAACATTCTAAAATCAATCGGATATGTGATCATTTTTAAGCCAACGGTGGAAAGTCGAGGCAGAGTAATCAAGGGAAATTGTGACGCCGAACTGGTTTTGCACTGCATGATTGAATTTGGGAATTTTGATAAGGCGATTATTGTGAGCGGGGATGGAGATTTTTATTGTCTGGTGGAATATTTGAAAGAGCAAAATAAACTTTTTAAACTTGGCATACCAAACAAAAGCAGATTTTCGAGCTTATTAAGAGAATTTAACAGTTTTCACTTTTATATCAGCCTTTTAAGACAGCTCCTAGAATACAAAAAAGAGAGGCATAATGATTGGGACCGACCCCTTTCGTAGCCTCTCATGGTGATTGGCCGTATTGTAGCAAATTTTTTAAAAAAATCAAGGTTCAGATTCCGCCCCAATGGAGTTTGGTTCTTAACATCTTGTAATATCTGTTGCCGGTGCGGGCGAGGTAGAAGTTGCGGTGGCTGCGGCGGATTTTGATGACATCGCCGAATTTGAGCGTGATCATGTCCTGGCCGTCGAGCGTGAGGCCGATGATGGCTTGTTCTTCGCGGCGTTCGGTTTCCAATGTGATAGTGAGCTGACGGGTGTCTGGAATTATAATAGGCCGCATGGAAAGAGAGCTGGGGCAAATAGGGCTGATCGTGAGGCCCTCGATGCGAGGATGGACTATGGGGCCGCCGGCGGAAAGAGAGTGGGCGGTGGAACCTGTCGGCGTTGCGACGATCAAGCCGTCTGCCTTTACCTTTGCCAGTTGGCGGCCGTCGATTTCCAGATTCATAATAATCAGTCTTGCGAAAGCTCCCTGATTTATAACCGCGTCGTTGAGGGCAAGGAAAGTCTCGATTTTTTGACTTTTTCTATAGATCGTGACGCGGAGAACCGCGCGTTTGTCGACATCAAATTGGCCTGCGAAAATTCTACCCAAGCAATCAAACATTTTGTCAGGCGTACACTCCGTCAAAAAGCCAAGCGTGCCGAAATTCACACCTAAAATAATGACCTTCTTTCTGGAAAGGCAACGCGCCGTTTTGAGCAGACTGCCGTCACCGCCGAGAACTATGGCGAGATCTATCTTGGTAAGCAAAGTGTGCTTACCGTAACCCTTTTCATTTGGGAAAAGAGCGGCGGCATTTTCATCGAGGAAAACTTCTTTTTTGTGTTTTTTCAGATAATTCACAATCTTGTGAAGAGTCTCTTTGTGTTCGACAATATTGCGTTTGGTTATAATTCCAATCGAATTTATTTCCCGATGTTTGAGTGCTTTTGGCGTCATAGTTTGTTCAAAATTTCAAGCAGTTTTTGGGCGGAAGATTCCCATGAAAATTTCCGCGCGCGAAGTATACCCTGATTTTTCAGATTTTCGCAAAGCTCTTCATCTTTGATGACGCGGATCATGGCCGAGGCTATCTGATGCGGATTTTTTGGATCAACAAAAAGTCCGGCCGGACCTACAACTTCCGGAAGAGAAGAAGTGTTTGAAACGATTATCGGGGAGCCGCAAGCCATGGCTTCCAACGGCGGCAAACCAAACCCTTCATATAGCGATGGGAAAACGAGAGCCTTCGCGAGACTGTAAAGATTTATCAGACTTGGATTTGAAAGATAGCCCAGTACATGGACACGATTCATCAGATAGTTATTTCGGATTGCCTGGTAGACCTCCTCATGCTGCCAGCCATTTTGGCCGACAATAATGAGATGATAATTCGGAAAAGATTCGGCGATGAGAGAGAAAGCTTTTATCAGATTAAGATAATTTTTGCGCGGTTCGATAGTGCCGACGGCAAGGAAAAATTTTTCAGGGAGATTGGTTTTTTTTGCAAATGGAAGGAGAGATTCTTTTTTCAGCGGATGAAATTCGGGACCGACGCCACATGGGACGACACTGATTTTTTCAGGATCGGTTTTGAATTTTTTCAAAATATCCTGACGGGTGTTTTCCGAAACCGCAAGGATCTTCGTGGCATGTTTTATGGCGCGACGAAGGAAAAGTTTCTCTATGAGCACAGCCTTTTTTTGATGCCGTGAGGGAAAAAGAAAGGCCACGAGGTCGTGAACAGTAATCACGGTTTTGATTGAACTCGGAAGCAGGCTTGGAATTATGTAGCTTGTCGGCGCGAAAAAGACATCGCAGAGTTCGCGCTTGATGTCCGAGGCGACCCGATGATGCCAGAGCAGACCATTTCCACCTATCAGTTTTAATTTAGCGTTTTTAAATTCCGAAAAACCCGCGACTCCTTCACGGGCATAAAGAATATAATCGTTACGGGAGTCCTTCAAAAGCAAATTTCGGACGATATTAAAAGCGTAATTTCCTTTGCCGGCACGCTCTCCGCCGGCGGCCCGGATGTCGATAGCGATCTTCATGCGGAGTAATTATACCACTCTTTACATTGACAGGTTTTGAGGTATGCTTAAAAAAGAAAAGTTAACCAAAACTTTATGCCGGAAAAGTCATTTAAAACCAGGGTTAAACTGCTGAATTTCAAGAAAAAACTCATACTTGCCGGATCAGTCGTGATGGTTATAAGCGCTTTTTTGCCGTGGTATCGCGATATAGACAGATTCAATACCGGGGATATGTATTTGGGAATCACCGGACCTCTTTATTTGGCCGGGCTTATAGTTTTTTTGGCTAATGTTGGAAGCACCGCACTACTCGGCTTGGAATTATTCGAAAAGCCAAAACCAAAACTGCCGCTTAAGGATACGCATTTTTATTTGTTTGCCGGAGCGCTGTCTCTCCTGATGCTCGTGATTGCCAGCTCCGTTTATTTTCATAATAAATTTGGCATAAATCTTACGGAAAAGACGATGGGAATAGGGCTTATTGCCGCGTATGTAGGTGTGGCAATGGACTTGATCGGCGGGATAATGATTGTAAGAAAGATTGAAGTAAATTTTGATGAAACAGGTGAAATCAAACCGCTGATTGACTTGAATGTAAAAGAAAGGATGCAAGGCACGCTTGAGCAGAAACGACCGGAAATAAGAGATCCTGCCATGCAGCAAACGATAGATGAAAATACAAACGACTTAAGAAGATTCTAATGGATACCCCCGTTACAACAGCCGTGGAAATTGTTTTTTATTGCAAGGATTGCGAGATGATTGTTCCAACTTCAAAAGTTCCCGGGAAGTATGTTTATAAATGCAAAAAATGCGGCACAAAAAATGTGGCATTTGGAAGTAAAAAAAGCATTTTTAACTTCTTTCACATAGAGGAAGAGGTTCCGGAAGAGGCTAAAGAAAGCGAGAAAAAGTCTGAACCAAAAGCTTAAGAAAAATTTAAGAAAAACTTTAAACTTTTTTAAGAACTTACTGCTAGAGTGGGCTTACAAATGGGAATTTTAGAGAGATTTTAAAATTCTCTTGACGGTGAGTATGCGCTCACCTATAATAGGCCCAGATTAGTTCTTAACCAAAAAATTATGGGAACGAATGACGAGAAAAAGAAGTCAATCGAGCTGGCTATGGCTCAGATCGAGAAGAGCTTCGGCAAGGGTTCAATTATGCGCATGGGCGAAGGGCAAAAAATTCCGATAGAGACAATTCCGACCGGGTCGCTGTCCTTGGATATCGCATTGGGCGGTGGGATACCAAGGGGTAGGATCGTAGAAATTTATGGTCCTGAAAGTAGTGGGAAGACCACTCTGAGTTTGCACATACTGGCTGAGGCCCAGAGAAAAGGAGGTACCGTGGCTTTCGTGGACGCCGAGCATGCTCTGGATCCGGAATACGCGCGAAAGATCGGCGTGAAGGTGGAAGACATGCTTCTCTCACAGCCGGATAGTGGAGAGCAGGCGCTTGAAATTGTGGAAACTTTGGTACGCAGCAACGCCATTGATGTGATTATAGTGGATAGTGTCGCCGCGTTGACCCCACGGGCCGAAATAGACGGAGACATGGGAGATTCACATATGGGTCTTCAGGCGAGGCTTATGAGTCAGGCTCTAAGGAAATTGACGGCAGTGACTTCGAAGTCCAAGACGACCGTTATTTTCTTGAATCAGTTGCGCATGAAAATCGGCGTGATGTTTGGCAATCCGGAGACAACAACCGGAGGACAGGCTTTGAAATTTTATTCCTCTGTGAGAATGGATATCCGTGCAATCGCCAAAATCGAAGACCCTGCCGCAATCGGTGACAAGTCATACGTAGGCAATCGTGTTCGCGTGAAAATCGTGAAAAACAAGATCGCACCGCCGTTCAAAATGGCGGAGTTTGATATCCTCTACAACAACGGCATTTCCGTGGAAGGTGATATTTTGGATCTGGCCATGAAATACAATATCGCGAGAAAAGCAGGAGCTTTCTTCAGCTACGGCGATACAAAACTTGGTCAGGGACGAGAAAATGCCAAACAATTTCTGAACGATAACGAAAAGATCATGAAGGCTCTAGAGAAAGATGTGAGAGTTATGGCAACCGGTGATTTAAAGGAAGTGGAAAAGGTTGTTTCAAAACTGAAGGTTGAGGCAAAAGAAGATTAAAAAAATATTTACATAGCTAAAGGGATTTTGTCTGAAGTGAATTATGAAAAATTGCTCCAGTATGGCCTGAAAATCGTTTCCCGTAAAAGATATACGGAAGCGGAAATGAGGTCCAAGCTGGAGCTGTTTTTCAAAAGAAAAGGTATGTTTGGTAAGGAAAGTATAGAAAAAGTTATTCGCAGGCTTGAGGAGTTGAACTATTTGAATGACGAAGAATACGCAAGAGCCTACCTCTCGGATCGAGTGAAATTTCGGCCGAAAGGAAAATTTCTTTTAAAAATGGAATTGTCCAAAAAGGGGGTTTCGAAGGAATTGGTCAACAAAACCATAGACAGTCTTGAAATTGATGAATATGAAATGGCCATGGATGTACTGGAAAAGGCAGGAAAAAAGTGGGCAAAATTACCGATTGTTGAACAACGAAATAAGGCTTACAGTCACCTTGCAGCACGCGGTTTTGGCGGAGATGCTATTTACAAAGCCGTTTCGAGCTGTTACAATCGCGTCAACCAAGTGGAATTTTAAGATTCCGCTTTTTTATTAAGCAAAATTTTATGCAAACACAGTTTATAGCAGCAATCAATCAGCTCTGCGACGAAAAAAACATCTCCAAAGACAAAGTGATGGAAACGATAAAGGCAGCGCTACGCGCAGCTTATCGCAAAGATTACGGAAACAAGGACCAGAATGTGGATGTGGATATAAATGAAAATTCCGGACTGGCGACCGTGTATCTGGTGCTTGAAGTTGTAAAAAAAGTGACGGATGAGAACACTCAGATAAGTGAAAAGGAAGCTCAAAAATACGACAAAGAAGCAGAGGCCGGGGATACTATCCGAATAGATGTGACACCAACGGATTATGGAAGAATTGCAGCCCAGGCCGCAAAACAAGTCATCATTCAAAGGATTCAGGAAGCGGAAAGAGATGTGATGTATGAGACATTCAAAGACCGTGAGAACGAGCTCATAAATTCCGTGGTACACAGAGTTGACGGCACAAATGTCTATTTGAATCTGGACAATAAAATCACGACAAATCTCCCTTATGATCAACAAATTCCAGGGGAAAAATATTATAGCGGCCAGAGAATAAAGCTGTATTTGGACAAAGTTGTTAAAACTTCCAAGGGACCGCAACTGATGATTTCGCGAACACATCCAAGTCTGGTAAGAAAATTGATGGAGCTGGATATTCCGGAAATCAAATCGGGCGTTGTGGAGATTAAGGCTATTGCCAGGGAGCCCGGAGTGAGGTCGAAGGTGGCAGTGGCCTCTCATGATCCAAAGATTGATCCAATCGGATCATGCGTGGGCCAAAAAGGTGTACGCGTGCAAAGCATAATGGACGAATTGAACAATGAGCGAATTGATATCATCCAATGGTCTGACAATGTTGAAAATTTTATTAAAACAGCTCTGGCTCCTGCCAAGACTTCGATGATCGAGCTTGATAACAACCAGAAGAGGGCCAAGGTTTATGTGCAATCGGATCAACGGCCGCTTGCGATTGGCAAACAGGGCCAGAATGTACGACTTGCTTCGATTTTGACCGGTTGGGAAATAGATGTGCTGGATGTAAGTGATCACAAGAGTTCTGCAGAGAGCATATCCAAAGAAAAGGTGACCGTAAAAACTATCGCAGAGCTTGGAATAGATCCTGCGATCGTTGAAAAACTTGCCTCAGCCAATCTGACTCTGGTGGAGCAAATAAAAGGGCTTTCGGCCAAAGATTTGAGTGGCGTTGACGGCATAGACGAAGCCTCCGCAAACGCAATTGTAAATGCCATAAAGGGCGCTTAAATCAGGCTTTTATCCTTTCTTTAGAGGTCAATTTTTGCTATAATATGTGGATATCTAAATATCCCTTTTTATGGCGGAGGACACGAAACGAACAAAAGGAGCCCAAATGAATGTCGGGATCGGTGATGATGGCGACAGCAATGCGTCGTACCCCACTTCGCTTGGACAGGGGAACCTTCAAATCAATCGCGAATTTCAGGAAAAGGACATAATCAAACGCGCCAAGGATTTGGACATGGCATATGTAAATATCGGCAAGATGCCACTAAATCCGGATTTTATTAAAATAATCGATTTGGAAAGCGCTATTTCAGCCAGAATGATTCCATTTTATCGAGTAGGAAAGACTGTTCGCGTGGCGATAGACGACCCCACAAATTCAAAAACAATTGATGCGATAAAATCCCTTGAGGCCAAGGGGTATACGGTCAGCAAAAATCTGGCTTCGAAGTCCGGCATGGATGAGGCGCTCGCAGCGTATCAAAACTCCAGAAAATATAAAAAAATTGAGGTTGTGGAAAAAGTGGCAAGAGAAAACATAAAAACATACGAAAAGGAGATCGCTGATCTGGCGAAGCTAAGCGAAAAATTGGCCAAAGTTCCAGCCGAAGAAGCTCTGAACATGTTAAATCTCGGCGCGATGAAAACCGGCGCAAGCGATATGCATATGGAGCCTGACGAGAAATCAGTAAAAGTCCGCCTGCGTATTGATGGCATCCTTCATCCGGCGTTTGAAATGAAACCAGAAACTTTTAACAGAATTGCCGAGCAGATCAAATACAAAAGTAAAATGAGGCTGAATGTGATGACGGTGCCTCAAGATGGCAGATACGATTTTGTGTTTAACGGAGAGAAAACGGATGTCCGTGTTTCCACGATCTGGACACCGTATGGAGAATCTTTTGTATGTCGATTTTTAGTCAGCGGTGAAAATTCTTTGGAATTTGAAGAGCTTGGCTTTCAGGGAAGCGATCTGGCGAAACTGAAGAATGCGGTAAAAATTTCACACGGGATGATACTCGTAACCGGGCCAACAGGAAGCGGTAAAACAACTACGCTGTATTCAATTCTTCAAAAAATAAAAACACCACAAAATAACATCATCACGCTTGAGGATCCGATTGAATATCATATAGATGGCGTGACCCAAAGTCAGATAGATGAGAAAAACGGATATGATTTTGCAGGTGGGCTTCGCGCGATTTTGCGTCATGATCCGAATGTAATAATGATCGGTGAGATACGAGACTTGGAAACCGCCGAAGTAGCCGCACAAGCTTCACTTACCGGGCATGTATTGCTGAGCACTTTGCATACAAACAGCGCTATGGAAAGCTTTCCTCGACTGATAAACATGGGATTGCCGGCGTTTATGGTTGCACCATCAATTCATACTATCATCGCACAGAGATTGGTGCGAAAGGTGTGCCCGAAATGTTCGAAGATGGAAACGATCAGCGAATCGGAATTAAAGGAATTTAATGACGCGATGAAAGACCTCGGGACGGTAAACCCCGAAGCGGTTGTGAAGACTCCAACAAAGGTGGCGAGAGTTTATGGTTGTGATTATTGCAGTCAAACAGGATACAGAGGCCGAATGGTGATAAGCGAGATCATACATGTAAACGAGCACATGAAGACTCTTATTTTAAACAAAAAAAGCTCCGTGGAATTGATAGAGGCTGCCAGAAAAAATGGGCTGACCACCATGAGGGAGGACGGCTATTTTAAAATAGCAGGCGGGTTCACCACTTTTGAAGAGGTGCATCGGGTTACGAATTTTTCAGCTTAAAATAGAAGAAAATCGAACTGACACAAAACACTATTCCGAAAAAGAAGAATAGAAATTTCAGAGGTAAAAAAATCAAAATCAATCCGCTGATCGCTGGCGCCAAAATATTTGCCAGTGGACCGGAAGCAATATATACGCCAAAAAGATTGTTTTCCTCCTCCTTTGGCGTGTTTTCCAATAAATAATAATCCGCGACAGGCTCCAAAAAAGCCTCTCCCAGATTCATAAGAATCAGCAGCAGAAAATTTAACAAAACGAAGGGGCTTAAAAAAACCAATAACATAGTTATTCCAAAAATTGCGAATCCGGCGAAGATAGGAAGTCTAATGCCGTTTTTGTCCGCGTATTTCCCTATTTTTACCTCCAGAAAAACTAACGGAGCTATACCGAGGGCAAGAATAATTCCGCTCATGCTTTCCATGTAGCCGCTGGAAACCACATAAAGCGGCACATAAAGCCATTTGAAAGCCACGAAAAGAATCATCAAAAAGCTTATAAAAAAAGCCTTTACCCGATTTGGATTGGAAAAATAAAGTTTTAGATTGCGGTGTAAGGTATAGGCTGTTTTTTCTCTATGATTCACAATAGCCGGATGCGGCTGGATAACATGCAATTGATAAAAATAGAAAAATCCAATTAGACAAATCAAAGAAGCCAAAATAAAAACTATCTCGTATCCAAACCAAGCGGCTAGAAAACCTCCCACCAGCGGCCCTATCAGGAAACCGATATTGTTAAATTTGTAAAAAAATCCCTCTTCTTTGCCAAGCTCCGATTGTCTGGCGAAATCACGAACAAAAAGCGCGAGTGACATGAAAAGGAAGAGGCGAAAGACTATCCGCAATCCCTCAAAAAACCCGAATTCTCCTATTCGATTTGTAAAAATGAAAATGAAGATAGCCAGCGCGCAAACCAAAAAACCCAACTTCGTGATAGAAGTGCGTTTGACTCTCGTAAAGACCATAGTACTAAGAAGCGCTGCAACAAGCATGATCGTCGCCATTGCAGAATAAAAAAGACTGACCGCCTGATTTGTGTTTAACATGTCTTTCACAAAAATCGGCAAAATCGGCAGGACCATGCTTACACCAAGGCTCAAGATCAGTATCAAGTAAGAAAAAACGCGGCCGTTTACATGATTATGTGGAGTCCTAATCTTGTATAGCATGAGCTGATTTTAACATTTACGGAAATATTTGCCATCACGAAATTTAATTAAGTCCTTGATTTCGAGCATGGAGAGAGTTGCGAGAATTTGCGGCATAGGGAGTGGAACTTTTTTTGAGATTTGGGAAAAGGTCGAACCCGAGAGTTTGTGAAGAACCGAAAAAAGAGCCGTTTCATCTGCCGAAAGGTTGAAGAGATTTTCGGAAGGTTTGTCCTGGGTGAAGTCAAAAGACGGCTGCATTTTCAAAACATCAAGTATGTCGCGGCCGGAAGAAATGGGATAGGCTGTGCCGTCCTGAAGGAGCTTCAGTGGGCCGCGAGAAGTTTCGCGGTAGAAATCACCGGGAACCGTAAAAACTTCGCGGCCCTGTTCCAGTGCCAGTTTTGCCGTGATGAAGGCGCCGGATTTTTCTTTTGCCTCTATGACGACGGTTGCAATGGAGAGCCCGCTGACGATGCGATTGCGTTGTGGAAAATGAAAACTTGCCGGAGGAATTGTGTCTGAATATTCGGAAAGAATCAGTCCGAATTTTTCGATTTCCGATGCGAGGGCGAGGTTTTCCGGAGGATAGATATTGTTTATACCGCTGCCTAGAACGGCTATGGTTGGCAGATCGTTTGCGAGAGCTGCTTTGTGCGCGATAGTGTCTATACCCTTTGCAAGACCCGAAACTATTACAACATCGAGACCGCGAAAATCGGCGACAATCTGGTTTGTAATCTCCTCTCCGTATTCAGAATACTGGCGTGTGCCGACAATACTGATGGCGGTTTTGGATAAAACATCAAGATGCCCGCGGTAAAAAAGCCGGCGCGGCGGGTTGTAGATTTCCCTTAATTTACT
>CAZHDA010000015.1:0-17183 GCA_964531125.1 uncultured Candidatus Peribacteria bacterium | reverse complement strand
GGCATGTCTTCGGGAACTTTGAGCATTTCCATCATGCTTTTAATGCGGTCGCCGCCAAACATGCGCATGAGGTCGTCCTCCATGGAGACGAAAAACTGACTGACGCCCGGGTCGCCCTGACGGCCGGAGCGGCCGCGGAGCTGGTTGTCGATGCGGCGGGATTCGTGGCGTTCCGTGCCGAGGATGTATAGACCGCCGAGTTCTTTGACGCCTTCCCCAAGTTTGATGTCGGTTCCGCGGCCTGCCATATTTGTGGCTATTGTTACGGCCTTGGCCTGTCCCGCGTTTGCAACTATCTCGGCTTCACGGGCGTGATTTTTTGCGTTCAAAACATTATGAGGAACGCCTTCGATTTGAAGTAATCTTGAGAGAACTTCGGATTTTTCCACGGAAATTGTGCCGACCAAAACCGGTTGTCCTTTTTCATAAAGTTCTTTTACCTTTTTGACCGCGGCGAGAAATTTTCCTTTTTGTGATTTGTAGATAGAGTCCGGTTTGTCAGCGCGGACGACATTTTGATTTGTGGGGATGACTATAGTATCGAGTCCGTAAATCTGATAAAATTCTTCGGCTTCCGTGAGAGCCGTACCTGTCATACCGGCGAGCTTGTCAAAAAGACGGAAATAATTTTGAAAAGAAATTGTGGCCAGAGTTTTTGACTCGCGTTTGACTTCGACATTTTCCTTTGCCTCGATGGCCTGATGCAATCCATGCGAATATCTGCGGCCGGGCATGATGCGACCCGTGAATTCGTCGATGATGAGGACTTCTCCTTCCTTGATCATGTAATCAACATCGTTTTTGTAGCAAGCTCGCGCGCGAAGGGCCTGCTCGATGTGGTGGACTTCGGTAAATCCGCTGTCGGTATAAATATTGTCCACCCCGAGGAGTTGTTCCATTTTTACTATACCTTCCTCAGTGAGAGTGGCGGTTTTTTGTTTTTCATCGATTTCATAATGTACACCTTCCGTCAGCTGACCGACGAGACGCGAATATTGCTGATATTTTGCCGTGGATTCTTCGGCCGGCGCGGAAATGATAAGCGGTGTGCGGGCTTCATCTATCAAAATCGAGTCGACTTCGTCTACGATGGCGTAGTGAAGATTGCGCTGGGTGATGCCATCCAAAGAAGTTGCCATGTTGTCGCGGAGGTAGTCAAAACCAAATTCGTTGTTCGTTCCATAAGTGATGTCGCAGGCGTAGGCGGCCTTCTTTTCCTTGAAATTCTGGCCGTGGGCTGTGACACCTACGGAAAGTCCGAGATAATTATAAAGCTGGCCCATCCATGCGGCGTCTCGGGCTGCGAGGTAATTATTTACAGTGACGACGAAAACGCCTTTACCCGTTAGTGCATTCAAATAAACCGGCATGGTACAGACGAGAGTTTTTCCTTCACCTGTTTTCATTTCCGAGATATTTCCCTGATGCAGAACTACTCCGCCGATGAGCTGAACATCGTATGGGATCATGTCCCAAGTTGATTCGGTTCCAAGAATGTCGATTTTTTTCCCGACCATCTGGCGGCAGGCTGTTTTTACCAGCGCAAAGGCCTCGGGCAAGAGGTCGTCGAGGCTTTCACCTTTTGCAAAGCGGTCTTTGAATTCGGCGGTCTTGGCTTTTACCTGCTCTTCCGTGGTGACGGTTTTCTGATAACCGAGTTCGATTTCGTTTATCTTTGGAACGAGAGGACGAATGCGTTTTAAGGCTTTTTCGTTTTGGTCGCCGAGAATTTTGTTTAGAAAGTTCTTGAGCATAACGCGAGGATTTTAGCATTTAAGGGGAAAATGGGGAAGGGGGGCGGGGAGGGAGAGGGAGGGGAAGAAAGATTTGACTTTATGGCGAGAGGTTGTATAGTTTGGGCTAAAATATTTAAAAATGATTATATGGGTAATGAAAATGGAGTTGATAATGTAGATGATGTTGCAGATGTGGTTGATTATTTTGAAAATAATGCTGGTATCCAAGACCATCCATTGTTTGTAGACGATGCTCCTGATACTAGGTTTCATGGAGAAACCGGAGTTAGAGTTTCTAGGGGGTATCCATGGTCTCTTTTATCTCGTGCAGCTCCTGAGACATATGACGATTCCAATTCCAATGCCAATCCTAAGAATCTAGCTGATCATAGTCATGAAGCTGTCGTTGGAGTTTTTGTGGATGCTGCTGGAAATAACCATAGCGTTGTTCCCGGAACAATCGTTCCTGGTTTAAATAAGGATCATTTTTAAATTGGCAACTTTTAATTATTTATAAAATTAAAAATTTTTATATGGAAAACAGGTTGGTGTTTAGAAATAATGTAGATGGAATGGGTGGAGATCCGGATGAAACTGCGTGGCAAAAAAAGGATAGGTTTGGTGAACCGGTTAATTTGGTTAGAGGTAGTTTTGGTGGAGGACTAGGACGAGATTTGGGGAAATTGCCAAAGAAGGAAAAATCCGAGCCGCCAAAACCAAAAAAAAGAACTGGTGTTGATCGTACTGTCGCAGGTGTTCGCCATAATGTTGTAAGATCTGCGACCTTTAGAGCTGTGGATAAGATGGATGATCCTAATTTATTGCCAGACGCTGGAATCGATTTGTAGATTAGTCACTCCCTGTATCCCTTCGCGATCACGCCTAAAGTTTTGAGGATGATTTTGATGTCCAAAAGAAGAGACCAGTTTTCGATGTAAAATCTGTCGAGCTTGGCTTCGGTGGCAAAGTCGAGGTCGGAGCGGCCGGAGATTTGAGCGAGGCCGGAGAGTCCCGGTTTGATCGTGAATACGAAGTGGTGGTGGCGGTCGTATTTTGCCACTTCTTCGGGGAGATGAGGGCGCGGGCCGACCAAGCTCATGTCGCCTTTTAAGACACTGTATAGCTGTGGCAGCTCGTCGATGGAATATCGACGGATGAAGCGCCCGACACGGGTAATTCGCGGATCGTCCTTTATCTTCATAAGCGGACCATCAGAGCGGAGATTTTGATTTGTGAGATTGCTGCGCAGTCCGTCGGTTTTATTTTTCATGGAGCGGAATTTGTAAAATTGAAACAACTTGTGATGTTGACCGACGCGTTTTGCCGGTGAACCATCGTCGAGTTTGGTAAAGAACACAGGTCCTTTTGAATCCAGTTTTATTGCGATCGCGGTTATTAAAAAAATTGGGGAAAGAACTATTATTCCAAGCAAACTTCCAATAATATCGACCAATCGTTTCAGGACTTTGCCCCAGCCGTCGAGTGGAGTCGGTTTCAGACTGATGATGGGGATTTCGCCTATGGTTTCGATTTCAATGTTGCTTCGGCGGACTTCCAGCATGTCCGGCACGAAACGGTAATGCACATGATAAGTGTCGCACAATTCGAGAATGTCCTGATTCTCGGATTCTGTCTGGATGATTTCGTCTACGCGACTTCTTTTGATTATGTATTCAAGGCGCTGCAAACTTTCAGATTTGCCTACCGGTTCCAATATTTTATAGCCGGATGTGTGAGAGAGCGTGGCAATCAATTCTTTGGAAATATTGTTTTTTCCGATCACGAGAAGAGTGCGTTTTCCGAAATTACTTCTTAGAAAAATATTTTGAATAATCTTGATCGCGCCGCGGCCTGTGAGAATAAAAAACAAAGTCAAAATCCAACTATATGCTGTGGCCAGTCTGGAAAAAGGGAAACTGTGAATAAAGAAAAAATATGTGATCAGGGCCATGATCCAGACTCCGCACAAAAATGTGGCACGACCTGCTTCCTGTGAAAATTTGCTGGTGGATCTAAGGGAATACATCTGGCCGATTGCGAAAATGATGAGTAAAACAATCGATGCGGTGACGCTAAATTGCAAATAATCCTGAATCGTCGGGAGCGCGGTATAGTCGATTGGTTTCGCAAAAAGCGTATTTGGCGAAGTGAGAAGACGCAGGCGATAGGCTGTATAAAATCCCGCGATGGTCATCAAAAAATCAGTAGGGATTTTGATGATGCCAAAAAAGATTTCGAAGCGTTTCATAAGGGCTTATTCTCAAAGTGCTCCTAACCGATTATCATAAGCCGAGTTTTGTATCCCGTCCCGCCAATGGCGGGAGAGTTGTGATCATCTATCTATGCGGTGGGAAGATCGTTTTAGATTTGGGACTAAAGAATCTTTCCATTCCACCTTGCACCTGACAGGGTTTTCCACCTCCGATGTAATCGGAGTTCCCGCTGAACGGGACTTTTCACCTTTGTTTTTCCTCTGTTGTCCTAGGGAAACAAAAGAAAAATAGTATTGTCTCTGTGGCACTTTCCCTATTCCCGCATTACTGCGAGAACGGCACGCTGTTAGCGGCTGCCATTTCCCGTGGTGCTCGGACTTTCCTCTCCCGATCCAATTAAGGATAAAGAGCGATCACTCAAACCGGTTAAGAGCAAGGAGATTATAATGAAAAAGCTAAAATTTGCAAGCTGCTACTTGCATTCCCCGTTTCCTTTTTTGATTTCGGCGATGACTTCGGTGTCGTCGGCGTAGAGGTGGAGGATTTCGAGCATCTTTGCGTCGTCGTCGACAGGGAGATTAAATTTTTTATAATAATTGTAAACCTGTGTGCGGAGCTCCGGTTGGTCGTTTTGGACTGTGGGATTTTTATCCAAAAAACAGCTCAATTCGATGCTGGCTTGAATGAAAGCTGTGCGAAAAGAGTCGTCGGTGGGGGGAGGAGTTGTTGTATCTGTAGTGTCTGTCGTGGTTTCTGAAGAAGTTTCAGTAGAAGGTGTGGTGTTGGAGGTTTCAGTGGAAGAAGGAGCTTGATTGCAAGCTTTAAAACCGAGAAGGATCGCGGCTACGATAACCAGAATAACTATTAAGGCAACGAGGTTTTTTTTCATGCCCGAATACTACTTCCTTTTTTTCAGTTTGTCGAATTCCCGTTTGAAGAAGTTTACGGCGTTCAGACATTCCTGAGCTTTCTGATTTCCAGGTTCGATCTGAAGAGCTTTTTTGAAAAGAGTAGCGGCTTTGTCGAAAGACTTCTCATTCAAATAAAGAACACCGAGATCATTCAAAATCAAAGGGTCGTGAGGAGCGAGGAAAAGAGACCTTTCCAAAACCACTATGCCGCGTTGTCGTTCTCCTGAGTGATACATGCTCCAACCCAAACATCGGAGGATTTCCGGATGATTGCTATAAAGTCTGTCGGCGCGTTCAAGCAGGTGGACGGAGTCTTTCCATTTGCCGATGCAAGAATAAACAAATCCCAAAAGATAATTTGCGTTGGCACTTCTACCACTTAACTTGATTGCGTGTTTTAGTGCTTTTTCAGCTTTGTCATATTGGCGCAGGCTCAAGTAGTTGTCACCAATCTCTTCGTAGGCTTCCACGCAGTTTAAATCGCTCGTGAGAACTCTTTCGCAGATTGCGATGGCCTCTGTGTGACGGCCTTCATTTTTCTTTTTGTCTGCTTCCTCGATGAGAGGATGAACTTGGGTTTCTGACATAGGATTTGTTTTTATTTTTGTTTTTGATTTTTTGAAATCTTGAAAGTATAGCGCAAAAAGAAATTAATTGCAAGTGGGGGTGGTGGCGATTAGATAGTGAACAGGAATTTCTTGAAATCTTTGTTGAGAGTTTTGTGCTTCATGCCGAAGTGTACTACGGCTTTTAGATATCCAAGGCGGTCGCCGGTGTCGAAACGGGTGCCTTTTAGTTCGATAGCGTGAATTTGGGATTTTTTGAGGTAGTTTTGCATGGCGTGAATGAGGCGGAGCTCATGACTTTTGTTTGGTTTTAGTTTTGAAAGAGTTTTGAAGAGCTCAGGTGTGACGATATATTTGCCGACGATGGCTAGATTTGATGGGGCGACGGAGGGATGCGGTTTTTCGACCATTCCTGTTACTCTATATATAGAGTCTTTTTTGGTGGCGCGGATGACCCCGTATTTGTGAGTTTCGGATTTTGGAACTTTTGTGAGGGAGAGGATTGGGGTTTTGAGTTTTTCGAATTGTTGGATGAGCTGTTTGAGGGCCGGAGTTTTGGAATCATAAATATCGTCACCGAAAAGGACCGCGAATGGTTCATTCTTGATGAATTTGGCGGCGCAGAGGATGGCGTGGCCGTCACCGAGAGGTTTTGATTGATGAACAAATTTAAATTTAACTTTTTTGTTTGGATAATTTTTAAAATATTTTTTGATGGATGGTTTGTCTTTGTTGATTACGAGGATGATTTCGGTGATGCCGCTTTGGATAGCTTCATTAACTATATATTCGATGCAAGGCCTGTCTACAAGCGGCAGCATTTCCTTCGGAACTGCCGCCGTAATAGGCAAAAAACGGGTTCCCAGACCGGCGGCGGGGATGATGGCTTTGCGAATTTTCATCAGGCTTTGATTTTGATGATTTTTGTCTTTTCCTGCTCTTCGAGTATAGGGATGTGAATTTCCAGAACATGATTTTCGAAAGATGCGTCGATTTTTTTTGCGTCGGCGCCGAGCGGCAGGACGATGGCTCTGGAAAATCCGCCCCAGAAACATTCTTTGGTGAAATAATTGTCTTCCGGAATTTCTTCGCGAGGCGCGCGGTTTCCTTTTATTACCAAAACATCATCTGTGACCGAAAGCTCTATGTCGTCCCTGTTTACTCCCGCTATAGGTGCGAGGATAATCAATTCTTTTCCTTTTTGATAAATATCGAGAGAGAGTTGGCCGACTTCTTTTGACATAGGCTTTGCCGCTTCATCTGATGAGATTGGATGGATTTTGATGCTTGAGGGTTTCATGGGAATGGATTAGACGAAATATTTTTTGAGTTCATCGCCAGACATGTTTTCTTTTTTAATCAGGTCTTCGGCAATGCGATCAATCAATTTTTTATTTTTCACTATGATTTCTTTTGCTCTCTTGTAAGCCTTTTCAATGACTTTGTGGACCATGCCGTCGATTTTTGCTGCGCTCTCTTCGGAGTAATTTCGAATGTGTCCGAAATCGCGTCCGAGGAAAACTTCGTCGTTTTGATCTCCGAAAATAAGCGGTCCCATGTCTCCCATTCCATATTTAGTTATCATGGCACGGGAAACTTTGGCCGCGCGTTGAAGGTCGGATGATGGTCCGGTGGAGGTTTCTCCAAAAAAGGTTTCTTCTGCTGCGTAGCCTCCGAGCATCATGGCCAGATCATCTTCAAAATGACTTTTTGTAACATAATTTTTTTCTTCGTCCGGCATTGACCATGTAACTCCACCAGCCATGCCTCGAGCAATTATTGAAATCTTGTGAATGGGATCACAATTTGGAAGTAGGTGACCTACGACGGCGTGACCTACTTCGTGATAAGCGGTGAGGCGCTTTTCTTTTTCGCTCATTACTTTTGTTTTGCGTTCAGGGCCGAGCAAAACTTTTTCGATGGATTTGTCTATTTCGCTGTTGCCGACAGTTTTTTTATTTAATTTGGCAGTAAGGATTGCCGCTTCATTTAGAAGATTTTCCAAATCCGCGCCTGTAAATCCCGCCGTGCGTTTTGCAACCTTGGCCAGATCTATGCCTTTGGAAAGCGGTTTGTTTCGTGCGTGTACCTTTAGAATTTCTTCGCGGGCTTTTACATCCGGGACATCCACGATGACTTTTCGGTCGAAACGACCCGGACGAAGCAGCGCCGGATCCAGAATGTCAGGACGATTTGTGCCGGCCATTACGATCACATTTGTACCCGTTTCAAAGCCGTCCATTTCTGTGAGAATCTGATTTAAGGTCTGTTCGCGTTCATCGTGACCGCCGCCCATGCCGGCGCCGCGATGGCGGCCGACGGCATCGATTTCATCGATAAATATAATTGAAGGTGCGTTTCTTTTGGCTTTATTGAAGAGATCTCGGACGCGGGAAGCGCCTACGCCTACGAACATTTCCACGAATTCCGAGCCTGAAATGCTAAAAAAAGGAACGTCCGCTTCTCCCGCCACGGCTCTTGCGAGAAGAGTCTTACCTGTTCCCGGAGCTCCGACCAAGACAACTCCTTTTGGTATTTTTGCTCCCATCTTGCGATATTTTTCAGGGTGTTTCAAAAAATCGACTATTTCCGTGAGCTCGTCTTTTGCCTCATGGCATCCGGCGACATCTTCAAATGTGGTTTTTTGTTTGGTTTTATCATACATCTTGGCTTTGCTTTTTCCGAAGGACATAGCTTGATTGTTGCTGGATTGTGCCGAGCGCATCATGAATGCGAAAAAAGCTATGATCAAAATCACGGGAATAATCCCGAGTAAAATGTCTGACCAAAAATTGCTGGAACGTGAGTTTTCCACGATCACCGGAAGGGCTGAGATAACCTCTTGTTTCACTCCCGCCTGTTCCAGAATATCGTATATACTGCTGGTGTTTTCCTTGTATGCGAATTGTTTTGATCCGTCGACCAATTCTATGTTTATGAGGTTGTCATCCAAGGATATTTGCTTTATCGTTCCGGATTCCACCTCTTCAATCAATCTATTTAAAGTGATTTCGTTTGGAGGAACGCTTCCGGAAGTGAACATCATGTATAGAGCCGCCGCGAAAAGCGCGAAAATTATAAAATATAAAAAACTGTTTTTCTGATGATTTGGGCTCGGAAGGAGTGGCATGAGGGAATGTTTATTTTTAGCTAAATTGTACCTGTATAATAGCGTTTTTTACGGAAACGACAAGGCGACCGAATATGTGCTTTTTATTGCCGCGGCCGGAGGAAAGCATTTTTCGGATTTCCATGATGTTTATTTTTTGTAAATTTATTATGTTTCCGGTCAAACCCATGTGCAGTTCTATAAGGATACGATTTTGTAGAGCCGGATGAAGCTTTAAAAATTTTTTGAGCGGAAACTTCGTATTATCTTTGTTAAGCGTGTTTTTCTTTATCCATGAGCGACTTTCACATTCCAAAAAATCCTGTATCTCTCGCAGATTTTCACTATTTTCAGCCGTTGTTTTAGCTATTGAAGGATTTATCTCTTTTAGAGATGGAATTATTTTTGCCCGAATGAAATTGCGTGTAAATTCCAAGTCGGCATTGCTTTTATCCGTGCGAAATTTGATGTGATTTTTTTTGAGATAATCCAGGATTTGAATTTTGGAAATGGATAAAAGAGGGCGAAATAAATTTCCATCGATCAGACTCATTCCGATTAATCCGTTTAATCCAGAGCCGCGCGCAAAATTCATGATAATGGTTTCCAAATTGTCGTCAGCCTGATGTGCGGTGATGATAAATTTCGCTTTATGTTTTGCCGTGAGTTTGTTGAAAAATTTATAGCGTTCAATCCTGCCGGTTTCCTCCAGACCTCTGCGCTGTTTTTGGCTTAATGATTTGATGTTTATTGTTTTGGTGATGAACTTGTTGTTGTGATTTTTGGCTAAATCGCGGCAGAAAAGCTCATCTCTTTTTGCGTCTTTTCGAAGCTGATGATTTATGTGTGCGACTATGATTTTTTTTGTAAAATTTTTGTAAAATTTATTCAGAATTTCCAGGAGAAAAACCGAATCAGGACCACCGGAAACTCCGACAATTATTGTTGGAAATGTTGAAAGATGAGAGGCGAGGATGTTGTGAATTTTTTGTTCCAATTTTTTTCTTTCCTGTGGATTCATTGGATGTTTTTACTTAATTCGATGATCAGGTCGAAATTATCGTCTTCCGCAGACTTGTTTGGGATGATTTTGCCGCATTTTTGACATTTGTGATAGATCATCCATCCTTTTTTGCCGTTATGTTCTATGCGGATTGGTGCCATGAGGACGCGGCAGTCGCTTTGGCGGTCGCCAGGGTAGGAGCTGTCCAAATGCATACTATAAAGGCATTTTCGGCAGTGGTTGCGGCAGGATTTGCTGAGTTCCGGATTTGTTTCTCCGCAGTTTCCGCAAACAAAGGGTGTATTTAAAACCGTGAATGGCATGAGAATGGCTTAGTGCTTGAGATTTTGGCTGAAATATGCTAGAATGTAAAGAAGGTAAAAATAAAAACAAATTATGAAAAGGTTTTCGACATTGAGCATTGTTGGAGTGATGTCACTTGTGCTGGCGTTGGCTTATGGGACTTATGTGTATTTTCAGGTTGCTTCTGCCGAAACCGACAACGCACGTATGAACAAGATCGTAACCGATTACGAAAATCAGGTTTTGCAATATCAGAATAACAACATAGAGCAGGCGATAAACGCCAAACAAACGGTTGACGCTATTTCAAAGGAGACAGTGGAATGGTCAAAAATCATCAAGGAAGTCAGGCGGACAGTGCCGAAAAATACAGAGGGCGCTTCGGTCGTGGATATTCTTTCCTATTCAGGTTCGGACAGCAGCCAGATCAGCTTAAATATGAAAACAATCCCCGGTTCTATAACCCCGTATCTGGATGTGGCGAAGGTAATACAGGCTTTCGGCACAAACCCGACTTTTAGAGAGGCCTTTGTGCCATCGATTTCCGGGGGAGAGGATCAGGATGGAAAGCAGATTTTGACTTTTATGTTGAGTGTCGAATATGTAAAACCAACCAATTAATATGCTTTATCAAGATGCTAAAATTCAGCCGGAAGTTATCGCCGCTCCGTCACGAACAGGAACTTTAGTCGGAGTTTTGATGGTAATCGCGGCGATTGCCGCATATGTGCTTTTGCTGCAGCCGCAGGCTGAACATCTTGCCGGACTTAAGGCGGATGTTGCTTTTAAAAGCAGTCAGATTGAGGAATTGAAACAGAAGATAAATACTTTTAAAACAGCCGAGCAGACTTTGAATTTGGACAGCCAGGTTAAGAAATTCGAAATTTTGAAGGCTGTTCCGGCCGATGTTGCTCAGGATCAGGTGATTCGTGATTTGATCGGTATAGCCAATTCGTACGAGATCACATTGCACTCGCTGAGTTTTTCAAAAGGTGTCAGTGAGCAAAAAGGGGTGGGAACGTTGAGGATTAGTTCCAGCTTTGAAGGGAATTACAGCGATTTGACAAATTTTTTGGAGGGAATAGAGAGGAATTCCAGACTTTTCAGGGTAAGCTCAATCAGCGTGCAGGTGAACAATTTTGACGAGACAAATGTGCAAAGAGCGACTTTCTCACTGTCGGTCGACAGCTTTTATTCATTGAAAAATTAAAGATGAATGAAATTCTACAAAAGATTAAAAATTTGCGAGTCGATGCCGAGGAAGAAGTTGTTTATGGCGTCTATAACAATGCCGATCGTGGTGTTTTTGTAAGGTTGAATGATTTTTTGATTGATCACGCGAAGATTACGATCAAAGACAAATCGTATTTTTTTCATATGCTGGCCATGATGGTTGGGGCCGGAATTCCCGTGGTGAGAGCGGTGAAGTCGCTAGCGCGGCATACGGAAAATCCGCGTTTTCGCAGAGTGCTTTCGACGATCGCATATAACTGTGATCACGGTTTGGCGCTGGCGGACGCGATGACTAGATTTGAGGATGTTTTTGAAGAATCGGAAATTGGTATCGTGCGTGCCGGTGAGGCGTCCGGACAACTGAATGCGATGCTTATAAAGCTGGCTGCCCAGCTGGAAAGCAGACATGATCTTTCTATGAAACTTTGGGGCGCAGCGGTTTATCCGATCGCGGTTTTGGGAGTCTTGATGATAGTTTCGATAGGGATGCTTGTTTTTGTTTTGCCAAATCTTCTTTCTTTACTGCAGGAGGGTGGCGTGGCCGGAAATAATCTGCCTTTCGCGACCTTGCTTCTTGTGGATTTACAAAAGATCGTGGTTGGTTATTGGTGGTTGATTTTGCTTGTTGTTTTTGGACTTTACGGGGCATTTGTGATGTATGTGGGGACTTATTACGGGCGGGTACAGTGGGATTTTGTGAAGCTCAAAATTCCGTTGGTTGGAGCGCTTCTGCGTAAAGTTTATGTGCTTAGATTTGTGGGGATGCTCGGACTCCTTATTGATGCCGGGTTACCGGTTTTGAAAGCTCTGAGCGTATCAGGTGAGGCCCAACCGAATCATATTTATAAAATGAAAATAGCGGAGGTTGGTGAGCAGGTGAAAAAGGGCGCGAAAATTTCCGCGTCTTTGGAAGATACGGAATTTCTGTTTCCGCCGGAGGTCGTGCAGATGATGCGAGTGGGCGAGGAATCCGCAAATCTTGGCAATGTCGCTGAAAAAATATCGATTCAATATCAGAAAGAGGTCGACAATACTTTGAAGAAAGTGACTTCGGTTTTTGAACCGTTGATGATTTTGTTTGTCGGTCTGTTTGTGGCATTGCTTGCGATGGCGATCATGGCACCGATTTTCAATCTGAGCACGATCGTCGGGAATTAAAAAATTAAAAATGGAAAATGAAGAAACAAGGATTTACATTGGTGGAAATGATCGTGGTGATGGGCATAATCGCTCTGCTTTCCGTGATGTCAGTTGCCGGTTATATGAGCTATAGAAAGTCAGCTTTGGTGGATCTGGCAGGCGATGATTTTAAATCACAGGTGGAGGAATTGAGGACAAAAGTTTTGTATGGAAAATTTGGAGAAGACGGGCCGAAGTGCGTGGGATTTAACATTGAAAATGGTGAGGCAAAAATTTTCGAAGAGAATTTCAATGACCAAAAAGTTTGGGAAGGTGGGGGATTTGTAAGTGGGGAATGCGGTTCGGGTAGAACTTACAAGGATAGTTTTGTGTTGGATCAAAATGTGAAGATTTTAAAATCTGAACCGGATCCTTTTGAAGTGAAATTTGTGCCGCCGGATGGTGAAAGTGATGGAGAAAAAAGTTTGAAAGTGATTTTGCAATACGGTCCTGAGGAGGACGAGCGCTACCAAAGCGAAGTAACTTTGAATTTTAATTAAAATGAAAAAAACGATCAAAAATATAAAGGGTTTTACTCTCACCGAGGTGATGATTGCCATGATGGTTTTGACTATTGCGATTGTTTCGGCGAGCAATCTGCTGGTGGGGCTGATAAATTCAAACAAATCTATTACGAACACGATGCAGGCTTACTATCTGGCTCAGGAAGGGCTGGAACTGGTGCGTAATGTGCGTGATACAAACTGGTTGCACAATCAGAATTGGATGGGGGATGAGGAATTTTTGGGAAAATTTGAAAAGGATTATGCGTATTCGATTGATCTGAATCATGGGGGCTGGCAAAATTCTGATCGGGTTCCTGTTCAAGATGCATCCGGACTGAATAGTTTCAAGCCGTGGGATTTTAGACAAGAAAGTAGGATAGAAAATGTGGAGCCGCAAAGTCCGGTTTTTAGCGTGAAGGGATTCGAAGAGTTTTTCAGACATGCGGAGTTTTTGCCTTATGAGGAATGTGGCGAAGAAACATGCGCGGATTTTGTAAAAGTGCGCTCGATCGTGAGTTTTGGCGACGACAAAGAAGTCGTTTTGGAAGAAATTTTATCTAACTGGAAAGGAGGAGTTTTATGAAAAAAATAATTAAACAAAAAGGATTTACGCTGGTGGAACTGCTGATTTCGATGTCGATTTTCGTGATTTTTATGGGCGTGATTATCAATTCCTATACTGCGATTGTGCGTTCACAGAGAGATACGAACGATTATCGGATCATGTATGTGGAAGCGCGCGAAATTTTTGAGACCGTGAGCGCGGAGTTGAAAAACGCGGCGATCAATTACAATCAAATCGGGGTGAATTTTAACGGTGCTGTTAAAGATTTGGAATTTATATCGAAGGATGGGTTGGTGACGAATAAGATTCGGTATGACGAAGTTGAGGGAATAGTTTATTTGAATGATAAACCTCTGAATGGCGATGAAGTGAGGGTGACGGAATTTGCTTTTTATGTGTCACCGAAATTTGATCCGTATAATCCGGATAATGTGGAATACGCCAGTTTGCAGTTTCAGCCAAAGGTGACGGTGGAAGCTAAATTTGAAAGAAAGGAATATGAGCTGAATTTGAGGACAACGATTTCATCCCGATTTTATAATGTAACCCCGAAAAATGATGAAGTTTTTTAGTGACAATCGGGGAACTGCACTGCTGACCGCTCTGCTGATCATGGGTGTTTTTATTGCCATTTCGTTGGCGCTTTCGACGCTGGTCGTGAGGGAGCTGCGCGTGACGCGGGACATGCTCGATGCCGGAAAAGCTTATTATGCCGCGGAATCCGGAGTGGAGGAGGCGCTTTATCATTTGGATAAAAATCTGCCAGGCTGGCATGACGAGTCTGAAAAAATTGATCTGGGTGATGATGTGAATTTTGAGTACGTGGTGAAAAACACATGCAATGTTTATCCTTGTTTGGATGATGAGGAATACGATTTGAGTGGGGTTCCTTTAAGCGCTTATTATGATGTTTTGGAATTGAATGAAACGACGACGATTCCGCTTTTTACTGTGGATGAGGATGGGAATGTGCAATCCGTGAAAGATTTTACGGTGGAATTTTTTGCGGGGTTTAATCCGGCGGAAGATTTGAAAATTCAAAATACGAGTTCGTGGGATGTTCTCCGGTGGAAAGTTTTTGGTATGAAGAATACTGCTGATCATGGGTATACGACCGATTCTATAGATGATTTTACGGCTGTGGCGGCTGGTCATACCGCTTCTGGTGAAGAAGTTTATGCAGGCGCGGAGAGGCCTTCGTGGTTTGGGTCGGTGGATTGTGATGAGCAAAATTCAAATGATCGTATAAACAATAATATTAAGTGTGAGCCATATGCGGTTGCTGATGGAACCGCAAAGGCCGGAAGTTATAGGCCTTGTACAAACACGGAGGCGCGAGATTATTATTTTTATGTTGGTGGAGAGGTCGATTCCGTGAAGGCTTGTTATCCGATCAGCGACTTTATGGGCAATCATCAAGAGGGTTTTGAGGGCGCCACGGGGCTGAATTATCTAAGTCTAACAAACATGATGAACCCGGCTGTTTTTAAGGATGCGATCATGGGCGAGAGTGAGCTAGCCGCAAAGTCGCGGATTTATTTCAGAGTGGAAACTTATGGCGATGAGGTTGTGCGACAGGTCGCAGATATCACGACCAGTGGTTATAGCGGCAAGAGCAAGCAGAGTTTGAATGTGCAGATGGAGAGAGATTCATATATCCCTGTGTTTAATTTTTCGGTTTACAGCACGTATAAGAAGCCGGAGATTAACGCAAGCGTGAAATAGGATGGCGGTTTGCTAGCGCACAATTATCCGTTCGGCGATTTTCCCGGGAAAATTTTTTGACTTTGGCTTAGGGATGAGGGTTTCCTTGATTTTCGTCATCATTTGGCTTGAGTAAGCTGTTTTCGAGCTGCTAGGCCTTCCCGGGAAGGCGGGGAAAAATTGAGATGGCTTTCTTGAGCCAAAAAGTCGACTGGCCGGCCCGGCGGATGAAAAAGTTCGTGTTTCGTTCCCAGATATTACGATTTTCGACATCGAAACGGCTTATTCATTAGTGAAAACCATTACGAATTTGTGCCCGTGCACAGATTTCTATACGAACTTTGATTTGTTCGGGTGCGGTACAATCCGCGCACAAATTATTGCGGGAAATTTGGCTTAGTGATAAGGTCTGGCCATGAAGTTCTATGTGTCCACGGCGATTGCGTATGTGAATGCGGCGCCGCATATCGGGTTTGCGCTGGAGGTGATACAGGCGGACGCGCTGGCGAGATATCATCGTCTAAAAGGTGATGATACATTTTACATGACCGGCGTGGACGAGCATGGTGTGAAGCTTTATGAAACAGCAAAAGAAGCCGGGATGGAGACGCAGAAATTTGCAGATATGAATGCGGAAAAATTTAAGGCGTTGAAGGGGATTTTGAATCTTTCCAACGACTATTTTATTCGCACGACTTCGGATCAGCACAAAAAACGCGTGCAAAATTTGTGGCGAAAATTGGTTGAGAAAGGCGATATTTACAAAGACACTTACAAAGGAAATTATTGCGTGGGTTGTGAAGCTTTTATTCCTGAAAAAGATCTGGATGAAAATGGGAATTGCCCGATTCACAAAAAAAAGCCGAAACAGCTCGAGGAGCAAAATTATTTTTTCAGACTTTCGAAATATTCGAATGAGATAAAGAGACTGATTCAAAGTGATACGCTGAAGATCGTGCCGGAGGCGAGAAAGAATGAGATGTTGAATATAATTGGCGAGGAGGGGCTTAGGGATGTGAGTTTTTCGCGGCCCAAAGATGTGCTTCCGTGGGGGATTGATGTGCCGGATGATCCGACGCAGGTGATGTATGTGTGGTGCGACGCGCTTTCAAATTATATTACCGGAGTCGGTTACTCGGAGGATGAAACGATGTTCAAAAAATACTGGCCGTGTGATGTACATCTGATTGGTAAAGATATTTTGAGATTTCACGCCGGGGTGTGGATAGGGATGCTACTTTCTGCCGAGATTGAGATTCCAAAGGCGATTTATGTGCATGGGTTTATCACCAGTGAAGGGCAAAAAATGAGCAAGAGTATCGGCAATGTGGTAGATCCGCTGGAGTATGTGGAGAAACATGGAGCGGATGCTTTGAGGTATTTTTTGTTGAAAGAAATCCCGACCACGGACGATGGAGATTTTAGCAAAGATCGGTTTGTGACCGTGTATAACAGCGAGCTGGCAAACAGTTTGGGCAATCTGGTGAACCGCGTTGTGATGATGACTGAAAAATACGAAGGCGGGAAAGTGCCGGATTTGAAAATGAGTAAAGATGTCGGGGACAGATTGAAATTTTATGAGGAGAAATATGGGGAAAATTTCAGATCTTTCGATCTGAAATCGGCATGTGAGATTTTGGTGGATGCTGTGGATTTCGGGAATAAATACATAGATGAAAAAAAGCCGTGGGCGATGGCGAAGGCGGGCGAGAAAACGAGTCAGGTGATGTATGATTTGCTCGAAATTCTGGCCGAGATTTACAAGTTTTCATTGCCGGTGATTCCGAATGCGGCCGAAAAAATAGCCGGGCAGTTGGGTTTGGAAAATGGCAAACTTAAGCCAAATAGTGCTGTAAAGAAAGGGGATCTGCTGTTTGCGCGGATAGAGTAGCGGCGCTTGTCGGTCCGGAAGGTTCTTCCGTGTTTTGTGGTGTGCCCGCTCCGATGGCGATTGAGATGATATTTTTGACGAGGGAGTAGGAAAGTATGATCAAAATAAGTCCGAGGACCGCCCACATGAGGGATTTTTTTGCGTTACCGACTTTTTCCGTGTCGTCTCCGCCCATAACCATGTTGAATGCCGCGAGGGCAATGATGATGACGGCGAATGGGGCAGCGACATAGAGGAGACCGCCGGCGATGATTTGGAGAATGA
>CAZHDA010000014.1:0-17795 GCA_964531125.1 uncultured Candidatus Peribacteria bacterium | reverse complement strand
ATATATCTACGATGCTCGCTGATTTTTTCTTGCAACGCCGCGATCACAGCATCTTTCTTTTTCGCCACGGCTTTATTTCTCAAACTCCCCTTTTCAATCATATCAATCGCGATATGATAGCAACTCACGCCATTTCTGATCGTCATATCAAACGGTGTCGTCGTCGAGCCCTCCTCCTTATACCCATGGATACTAAATCTCGCCGAAGTCGTATATGGCCACAAAATCTGCTCCACATCATTCACATATCCGTGATAATTGAAAACCACCGGCCTGTCATGCGTAAAGTAGTGATTCACGCCGCTCTCCGTACTGCACACATCCGGATTCGAGCAATTATCCCCCAGACAAATGGATGTCAGCTCCGACACATTCACGTATCTGATTTTCAGTTCAGGCATCATCTCTTTGCATAATTTTGCCCCAAGTATTGCCTCCTGCGTCACATAGTCCCCCGCCGAAGCCAGCACAACATCAGGATTTTTCGTTCCCTCTTTTCCGCCCACCCATTCCCATACCCCGATGCCTTTTTTTGCCTGCTCTTTTGCTTCCGACAGACTCAGCCATTCCGGCAAATTTGTTTTTCCGGCCACGATCACAGTGATCGAATTTTTCTTTTTAAAAACTTCCTCAAAAGCCGCCAGCAAACTGTTTGAATCCGAAGGATAATAAATCTGACAAAAATCGCCATGCTTGTTCAAAACATTGCTCACGAAACTTGGATTTTGATGCGAGTATCCGTTGTGATCCTGCCTCCAGCCCAGACTTGAAAGCACATACACGGCGCTCGGAATCGGTTTGCGCCACTTCACGCTCAGGCTCTGTTTTATAAACTTCGCGTATTGGTCCACCATACTGTCGATGATCGTCGCGAACGCTTCGTAAGTTACAAAAATTCCGTATCTTCCGGTCAAAATATACCCCTGCAACCAGCCCTGCAAAGTATGCTCGCTCAACATTTCATGCACCCGCCCCTCATACGCCATATTCTCATCGCTGGCTTTTATCGGCCACACATAGCCGCGTTTCGTCGCCTCAAAAACGCCCGACAATTTATTCGACTCCAGCTCGTCCGGACATAGGATCAGAAAATTTTTGCGATTATTTCGAATTATATCTCTCAAATATTTCGCGCTCTGTTCCATACTGCTGGTAAATTCCTCGCCTCTTTTTTTGAATTTAAATTCATATTTTTGAAGTTTTGGCAGTTTCAATTCCTTCATCATGTTTCCTCCAATCGCGTGTTTATTCATCCCGATTCTTAGACCTCCCTTCGGCACAAACTTCATCACTTTTTCTTTTGGTTTTCCGTTCTCATCCAATAGTTCCTGAACTTTATAACTTCTTAGCCACTTGCTTACCGCTTCGAGTTGCTTTGGATCTTTCTTTGGATCTCCAAGCGGAATTCCGTGTGAACGAAACGACCCTTCCATCAAGTGTCCGCCATATTGATGAATACCTGTCCAGCCCTTCAGTGTGCGCATCACAATCATCGGCCATTTCGGCTTCAGGACTTCTTCCCCCGCTCTCGCTCTCTTTTGAATGGCACGAATCATCGCATACGCTTTTTCCAAAGTTTTGATCATTTTTTTATGCAAATTTTTCCCGTCCACGATCAAAGGTTCATATCCATACCCTTTAAATAAATTCACCAATTCTTCATTGCTCATCGTCCCGTAAATTGTCGGATTGGAAATTTTGTAGCCGTTTACATGCACAATCGGTAGCACAGCTCCGGAGTTTTTTGGATTCAAAAATTTATTACTGTGCCACGCTGTCGCAGTCGGCCCGGTTTCCGCTTCCCCGTCTCCCACCACCACAGCCACGATCAGATTCGGATTGTCAAAAGCCGCTCCATAAGCCGTAGATAAGCTGTATCCCAACTCCCCTCCTTCCAGTATCGATCCGGGAACAGTCGGCGTCACATGACTTGGAAATGGAGTGTGTGGCCAGCTAAAATCATGAATAATTTTCCCCATTCCTTCGCCATTCACGGGAAAATTTTTGTAAAATTCATTCAAAGTTCCTTCCGCAAAAAGATTCGCCAAAACCGCGGGCGCCCCATGGCCGGGTCCCACAATCAGCATCATCTCGCATTCATGTCTGCTCACCAGATAATTCAGCCCCGCATAAACAAAATTCAGCCCCGGAACAGTCCCCCAGTGTCCCAAAATCCGCTCTTTTATATGCTCGGGCTTAAGCTTATATTCGAGTAAAAAATTATCCTTCAAATAAAGCTGCGCCGCGCCGATGTAGTCAGTATATCGAAGATATTTTTTCATCCAGCTGACTGCACGACCTGTTTTGGTGAACATTGGAATGAGGTTTAGTCTACCTCAAAGCATAACACAATCTTTTGCGCGCAAAAAGTTTATGCTAAAATGCCCCTACATTAACCACTAAAAATTATGAAAAAAATACTTTCCGCTATTTTGATCTCGGCAGTTTTATTGACCGGTTGCGCGAACCCTTCCACGAAGGAAGGCGCACAAAAAATCGCCGAAAAATGGGTAAAGCAAAACGCGTCCACTTATGCTTTTGACGGCTACGATCTCAAACATACAAAGACTTTTCCTCTGAGCTGTGAGAACTGCTGGAAATACGAGTTTTTATTCAAATCTTCAAATTCAGGTTATGGAGACCGCACGGGTCAGGTTTTGGACAATGTCATAACAGATCACAGGATCCAGGTTCTTGTTGAAAACGGAACAATCACGGATGCGAATGTCGACAACGCCTACGACGAAATAAACAAAGTCCCTGCGGAATAAAGTTACTTTTTTGCGTCCTCATCGTATTATAAAGTAGATATTATTAACACCCAATATATGTCTAATGAAAGCAAGACCATAGACTTCTCCGGCCGTATTTTTTGGCTGGTGCTTGTTTTGGTGTCAGCCATGGTTCTGGCGAATCTGGCTCAGTTTCTCATGAATTGGCAGAGCTACAACGGGCAATACCCGCGTAGCGTTTCTGTCGAAGCTACAGGCAAAGCTTATGTAAAGCCTGATGTCGCCGCGATCACAGTCGGAGTCAGCTCCGAGGGCGCGTCCGCGACCGTTGTTGTTGAGGAAAACAACAAAAAAATGAACGCCATTATCGAGGCGGTAAAAGCTGCGGGAGTCGCCGAAGAGGATGTTCAAACCATCAGCTATGATCTTTATCCGAAATACAATTACACGGAGGGAAGAGGGTCTTTTGTTGACGGATACACAATCAATCAACAGATCAAAATCAAGATTCGCGATTTCGATAAAATCAGCGCCGTAATCAAGGCCGGCACGGAAAAAGGCGCAAATCTGATTGGAAGTCTTTCTTTTGAAGTTGATGATATGGATTCCGTTTTGGCCGAGGCCCGTGCAGACGCTGTTAAAAAGGCCAAAGAAAAGGCTGAGTTGATGCAAAAGCAGACAGGCCTGCACTTCAGCAAGGTTCTTGGCTACTACGAATACACAGATGGCGGCTACCCAACGCCTTACTATGATTACGGTAAAGGTGGCGCTATGGAAGCGGGTGGAGGCGTTGCAGCACCATCTATCCAGCCGGGTCAGCAGGAGATTACTCTTAGGGTAAATCTCGAGTACCAGGTTCGCTAGGCCTTTACAGATACTCTACAAAAAAGCCCTCCCGCCATCGGCGGGAGGGCTTTTTTACTATAAATATACAAACTCAAATCTATCTTCCTGTCAAAAACTTAAATACGCTTGTCGCGAAATTACCTTTTTGATCTGTCGCGTATGCCAGTATTTCATGGCGTTCCGCATCCAGATCCAATTTGCTGGCCAGAAGTTCTACCTTAAACTCCCCTTTTGCGTCCGCGATCGCAACGGATGATACGACGACACTCTTGAATGTCAGGTATACCACGCTGCCGGGTTCCGCGTAACCTCTCACGATTTGCACATTTGCCCCCGCAAAAGCGCTCAGATATTCACCGGAATCAAATCCTTTATCTGCTTTGTCCACACTTTCCAAAGTCAGCGATACAAATTTCCCAAGTCTCAACATGCCTCCATTTTCAAAATTTATTTTTCCTAAATCGTATCCGACAACCTGAGGAACCCTGAGGCCTATCCTCGAATCAACGGTAAATTTAACGGCTTCACCGAACCCATTTTTTCCTTTTGGCACGGCGTAATATTTGCCATTGGAAAGTGGGTATCTTAGATTAAATTCACCTTTGTTTCTGGCGTCAATCGATACGGATCCAATCATCACCTTTGCTCCTGTCTCCGCGTTCACAAGATAAATTTCCACGACATCATCGGCTGAACTGACCACCCTGATAGATGGCCACTGACCGACGATTTTCCCCTCCATATTTGTAATCTCTGGAAGAGACGGAGCTTCATTGTATTCAGTTGGATTTGTTCCCATGAAAATTTCTTCAGAATTTGTATAGCCGTCATTATCGGAATCTTCCTCAAACAGTGGAATTCCATGCAACACTTGGAAGGCGTCAGAAAGAAGGTCGCCGTCAAAGTCAGAGGTCAGTTCCAGATTTTCAGGCGTTACCCCGTTGCTCTCCAGTTCTTCACGGGTCTGAGCTAGTAACTCCTCAGTATTATTTGGAATATCGATTGTTGGAGACTCCTCTGTTTCCGAATTTTGGTGAGAGTCTTCGTAGTCCTCAATCAAGCTTTCAACGCTTACTTCGGTACTTGCAGGCGCTTGTTCCTGTCCACCTTGTGCAAGAGTGGAGACAACTTGGGAAACAGTGGATGTTACGGTCCCCACAGCTTCACTCACCTGATTCACTTCTGTTTCGGAAGGTTCGGAAATTTCGGTGTTTTCAGGGATGGATTCCTCAACCAACTCTTCAACCACAGGTTCTTCCGGAGTAGTTTCAACCAAAACAGGTTCCAAAGTAACCTCTTCAGTAACTTCTTCAGTTTCCTCTTCAGTCACTACCGGAGTAATTGTGACTACTGTTGTTGTGGTGGTCTCACTTTCGGCCCCGCCCTGTTGTCCGGGATGAGAAACCGTGATTGTCTGATTTGGAGAGCTCAGGGTCGCGCTCGCGGTGTGGTAACCTACATTGTGCTGGGAAGCAAAAAGATAGCTGTCAGTGCTTGTTCCGCTGGAAGTCTTTGTATAAGCGTCGAGTGAGGTATAGCTTGTATAGCCGCTTCCATTTGTGGTTCCGAGAGAAGTGAAGCTTCCATTGTTTTTCTTGTAAGTGATTGTTGAACTGGACAATCCCGTTGAGGTTCCATCACGGGTTGCGTAAACACGCGCGTCAAAATTCACATCCATAGTTCCTGCAAGTACAGTCAAAGTTGTAAATGTAACATTGTCCAGATAATTTATATCGCTGGAATGTACATCGTTTGCCTGCGAAATTTCGCCTGCCGTAAGATTGCTGAGTATGTTGTTTGTAAAATTACTTCCATCGGCGACAGACTTCGTGATCAGGATTTCTCCGCTTATTGTTCCGCCGTCAAAAGTCGTATCGCTTGTCAAAATTCCCACACCCATAACCACGCCGCCTGGAGTTACAGTAGTGGTGGTAAACGAGTTGCCACTTGCATCTTCACCGCCCAAATCAGCAAGAAGAATTCCGCTTGTGGCACAAGTCGTCGCAGTGGTGTTAGTGAAAGTATTTCCGTCAGACATAATCAGGTAACAGTTGTTACTGGAACCGGTAACGGCATTTGCATTCAAAGTATTGCCTCCTCCGCCGGAGATATTGAAGCCGTTGTTTGCGGTCGTATTGACAGTGTTATTTGAAATTGTTGAGCTTGAAACGGCGTTTATTAAAAATCCTTCGTCTGTCGAATTAGTCACTGTATTATTCGAAAATGTACCGCTCGAATTATAAATATTTATTCCAACATCTGCCGCGTCATCAACAGTATTACCCGTCATTGTTAAGCCCGACCCAGCGCTGAGAAGATAAATTCCGTTTGAAACGAGGCCACTCACCGTATTTATATCATTTGAATTGATTGTATGTCCGCTCGATCCGCCGATCTGGATTCCATGGCTTGTAGAATTATTTATCACATTGGAATTCACAGTGGTGACACCAACGGCCGTGACGAGTATGCTTATTCCGGAAGAATTACTGATGGTGTTGCTTGAGGCGCTTCCAGAGAAATTGCCCAAATGTAATGAATTGCTACCCGAACCAGAAACGGTATTACCAGTAACCGTAGTGCCGGTATAATTTCCGGTTCCCGCAACTGAAATTCCATACGAAGTTGGATTCGTAATTGTATTCCCTGTGATTGAATTTGTTGAACCTGTCGTGCCGGAAAGAGTGATTCCTGTAGGCCCGCCCGTGATCGCATTTCCGCTTATGGTTGAATTTGTGGCGTCGCCCAATTGAATTCCTGACCCGCCGGCCCCAACTCCGGAGATAGTGTTGTTTGAAATTGTGATGCTGTCATTTCCACCGTTGGCCAAAATACCGGAATTATTACAGGTATTTATCGTTACATTCGAGATGGTAATATTGTCCCCTTGGAAAAACACACAGTGTGAGCTGCTGTTTGCAAGTGTTAGTGCTGTCATGGTGATGGCATTGTTTGAGCCAAAAGTTATAAAAGCAGCGGCACTCAAATCGATCGTCAGACTTCCGGCTCCCGGTCCTGTTATAGTGGTGTTGGCAGCTACGGTAGGTAACGCGCTTCCAGGAGTTATTGTTCCGCTTGCGCTGAAAGTGATAGCTGTTGTTCCGCCATCGCTGGATGCCAATTGAAGCGCTGATCGCAGTGAGCAGTCCGCGGCGGCACCTGTACAGGCTTGTCCTGCGTCGTCGCCGGTATGATCGACTACATAATTAAAATCAGCTGCAAAAGCGGCGCTTCCAAGTAGCAAGAATGCGCCACACAACGAGAGGAGTCTGAATGCGTTTTTCATTTGTATTTTTGTTATTTGTATACATAATAATAACACATTTACCTCTCGGTGGCAAGTATGAAATTTATTATTCCGTGCTAGAATTCGCTCACTATGAAGGCACTTCAAATAGAAAATTTGGAAAAGATTTATAAAGGTGGAACACACGCACTAAAAGGCCTCGGATTCGAGGTGAAAGAAGGCGAATTTTTCGCTCTCCTTGGCCCAAACGGCAGCGGCAAAAGCACGCTTATAAACATCATGGCGGGTGTCACGAAAAAGACTTCCGGAAAGGTGAAAATCTGCGGTCTCGACATCGATCTTCATCGTGAAAAAACAAAATATCTGCTCGGCGTTGTGCCTCAGGAAATCAGTTATGATTCCTTTTTCAATGTTAATGAAGCTTTGAATCTCCAATCCGGTTACTACGGAATTCGCAACAATCAAAATTACATCGATGAAATTTTGGAAAAACTTTCTCTCGCCGACAAAAAATATTCCAAGACCCGCGCTCTTTCAGGCGGCATGAAACGCCGTTTGCTTATCGCAATGGCGCTCGTCCACAAGCCAAAAGTTCTCGTTCTCGATGAACCAACGGCTGGAGTGGATATCGAGCTTCGCCTTAGTCTGTGGAATTACATGCGCGAACTAAATAAAAAAGGTACGACGATCTTGCTCACAACTCATTATTTGGAAGAAGCTGAGACTCTTTGCGAACGAACGGCGATTATAAATCTCGGGAAATTGGTTGCCCTCGAAACTACAAAGAAACTGATTCGCGATGTCGGAAACGAAAAACGAATGCTTATAACTCTAAACAAAGAATTCAAAAATTTACCGGAGGCCATATTAAAGTACAAGCCGGAGCGTCGCGGTGATCTGGAACTTTCGCTCACTCTCGATCCGCGCGACATAAGCAAGGCCATGAACATTTTAAAAGAAAGTGATTTTGAGGTAATAGATCTGGAAGTGGAGGGGCTCTCCCTCGAGGACGCATTTATAAAATTAACAAACTCTTAGAATGGCGAATTATTATGGGACATGGACACTCTTCCGTCGCGAATCCAGCCGTTTTTTAAAGGTTTATATGCAAACTGTATTTGCGCCTCTGGTATCAAACCTGCTTTTTTTGGCTATCTTCGGGCTTTCTCTGCACCGCACGGTTCCTATGGAAGGCGTCAGCTATCTTCAATTTCTTGTACCTGGACTTATCGTCATGGGAATTATAAACAACGCATATCAAAATCCGTCTTCATCTATAATATTGATGAAATATCAGGGAACGATAAACAATTTGTTAATCATTCCACTCCGAAAAATTGAAATTTTCACCGCCTTTATCTGTGCCTCAATACTGCGTTCTTTCATCGTCGCTATAGTCACTTTTACTGCCTCGCTCTTTTTCGTCAGTTTCTCGTATTATTCTATCCCATTTATTTTCCTCGCCGCTTTTTTGATAGCTATGTTTTTCTCTTCGCTCGGCCTCGCCGTCGGCATCTGGGCAAAAGAATTCGACAATCAGGCTTTTATTTTCAGCTTTATCCTCACGCCACTTATTTTCCTCGGCGGAATCTTTTTCCCGGCCAGCAAACTCCCCGGTGCTTTCGCCAAAATCATACAAATCAACCCAATCATTTACATGATTGACCTTTTCCGCTACGGGTTTAACGGAATCCACGAATTCCCCATCTCTACAGGGCTGATAGTCCTATTCATAGCCACTTTCTTGGTCAGCTGGCTCGCCTATCATCTTTTGAAAACAGGATACCAATTGCAAAATTGATATTGAGCGGCCCGCGGTTTCTTTCGCTTAATCAAAATTAATTTTGAAACTATACATACCCATACTGCAAAGACCTTGAAGAGGTTGGCCTGCTTCTGGTGTGCCAAGATCGATAACTTCATTTCCTGTCTGAGATAGTATTTTCTGATAACCAATCGATGGAATAACCAATGATGCAGAGCAGTCATATGTGCCATCCGTTTTTACGATCAATTTGGTGGGAATACCGGCTTTTGCCGTAGAAATTCTAGGCGAATAACCGGCCCTGGCATCAATCGTGATATATTGAACGCCACCTCGAATCTCAACATTTTGTGCTGATTCATCTGATATATTGTCGGAATTTCCTTTTGAGCTGCCAACAAAAATAATTCCAATGCTAATGATCAGAGCAAGCGTAACAATGCCGTAAGCAATTTTATTTGTATTGTTCATATGTTAAATAATGGTCTAATAATACCAAGCCCTGCAAGTCCAGAAAGAAGTGCAAATAATCCAAGTCCGATTACAACTATGCCGGCGGACTTAAAAAATAATGGAGCATGTTTTCCGTGTGCCACCGACGCCGACCCAAACGAAAGAAGCCCCAGCATCGGCAGGGTCCCAAGAGCGAAAGCAAGCATGATAAGAAGTCCGGACATAAAAGATCCGCTTCCCAATGCGGAAACTTGCATCGACTGAGTGAATCCGCATGGTAGAAAAAATGTTGCAAAACCGACCACAAGCGGAGTGAAAGTTTTGTGTTCTATTTTTCTGAAAAAATTAAATATCCCGGAAGGTAATGCAATTTTATTTTTCGCAAACACCCCCACCAGATTCAGCCCTAGCAATAACATCACAATAGAAGCCAAGAGTCCCAAGATTGCCGTGAATGTAAAATTAATGCCGATAGCGCCACCAATCGCTCCAAGAGCGCCGCCCAGTACTGCAAAACCAAAAAGCCTCCCTGCGTGGAAAAGCAAAAATGTCTTGGTATCGCTTACATTGTCCTGCGATACTTTTGCGGAAAGAGATAAAACCAGTCCTCCGACGATAGCGAGACAGCTTGAAACAGAAGCTATTAGACCTATAACAAAACTTGTTGTCGGAGTTGTTTGACCGCCAATGCCGAGATTTAAGATCCCTGATTTTTGAAGTAGGAAAAACAAAGCAAGAAACATAAGCCCGATGGGAATGGCTTTCCAAATAACATCATCGCCATGTTTCTCGTCGGCGGATTTTTCAACAGAAAGTTTGTAGCCCATAGCCTTCATTTTTTCTGTCAGAATTTGAGTCAGCGCTTCCGGGCTATGATCGCTATCTGTCTCAATTTCAACGGTCTCTGATTTTAGATTAACCTTGGAGTATTTTACAAAATTCTGCTCATTCAAGATATCTTCAATTAATATTTTGCATGAAGCACAATGTGTTCCTGAAACATGGAATGTGTGTGTTTTGTTAGTCATAATTTTTTGGTTTTTATTCGTAATGAATTTGACACCACGGACACCGAAGACATCGCCATTGCAAATCCTGCAAAAACCGGATTTAGGAGCAATCCAAAAACTGGATAAAAAGCCCCGGCCGCCAATGGGATGCCAACAATATTGTAGATAAATGCCCAGAATAAATTTTGTTTGATTCCTCGCATAGTCATTTTAGAGAGTTTGATTGCCTTCACCAGCTTTGAAATGTCTCCACCAAGAAGAGTAATGCCGGCTGACTCAATAGCAACATCAGTGCCGGTACCCATAGCAATTCCTACATCGGCTTGTGCAAGTGCCGGAGCGTCATTCACGCCATCACCGGCCATTGCGACTACCATGCCTTGAGACTGCAATTCTTTTATCTTTGTCAGTTTGTCTTGAGGCAAAACATGAGCCACAACATCATCTATGCCGACTAGTGATGCCATGTATTTTGCAGCTCTCTCGTCATCGCCAGTGAGCATGACAACCTTAATTCCCAGTTTGTGAAGGCTGGAAACAGCCTGTTTTGATTCCGGTTTTATTTCATCTGCAACCATTACATAGCCAAGCACTTTTTCTTTTGTCGAAAGAATCACAGGTGTCTTCCCTTGTGCCGTAAATTGTTCGATCTTTGAAGCATCAAATGCTACATCGAGTTCTTTCATAAGCTTTGCGTTTCCAACAAAATATTCCGATCCTTTGATCTTTCCTTTCAGTCCTTTCCCCTGAATTCCTTCAAAGTTTGACACCTCAGTCGTCGCTATATTTTTTTCCCGAGCATAATTTACGATTGCATGTGCGATTGGATGTTCCGATTTTTTTTCAAGCGAAGCAAGAATTGACACGAGATCATCATCTTTCAAATTTGAGAGGTTTTGCATGTCGACAAGGGTCGGTTTTCCTATAGTTATAGTGCCGGTCTTATCGACAATGACTGTATTTACCTTGTGAAGTTTTTCGAGAGTGGCGGCATCCTTTATGAGAATCCCCTCCTTTGCTCCCTTGCCAACCCCTACGATAATCGCTGTCGGAGTGGCAAGACCGAGAGCACAGGGACATGCAATAACCAGAATACCTACAAATGACGCGAGACCAAAAGACAGGGCTTGGGAAAATCCAAGATATTGCGATCCAACAATAAGCCAGACTCCAAGAGTGATGAACGCTATTACAAGAACAATCGGAACAAAGATTGAGGAGATTTTATCTGCGAGTGCCTGAATGGGAGCTTTGCTACCTTGGGCATCCTCGACCATTTTTATAATTTGAGCAAGCAACGTCTCTGACCCAACTTTCGTTGCTTTAAATATGAATGAGCCGTTCGTGTTTATAGTTCCGGATACAACGCTATCTCCAATCTTTTTTTGTGCCGGCATAGGCTCTCCTGTGACCATTGATTCATCGATAAAAGAAGCGCCGTCTGTTATGACACCGTCTACAGGAATTTTCGCTCCGGGCTTTACAATAATCAGATCGCCATGCTTTACATCATTTATCGAAATCTCTAGCTCTTTTCCATCACGAATCACCAAGGCTGTTTTAGCTTGAAGATTTAGAAGTTTCTCTATTGCGTCTCCGGTTTTTATTTTCGATCTCGCCTCAAGATATTTTCCTAGAGCGATAAAAGTAATAACAACTATTGTCACATCGTAGTATTGATAATCAACATTTATAAAGGGCCTGAGAGTTTCTTCGAAAGCTGTTACCGCAAAACTGTATAAAAAAGCGGCGACGGTTCCGATTCCAATCAGCGTATCCATGTTTGCCTTGCCGTATCGGAGAAACCTATAAAACCCGAGCAAATATGGTTTACCAACAACAAAGAGCGTGTATGTGGCCATCAGAGGAAGAAGATGATGGAAAAACTCTTTTACAACACTACTCATTTCCGCCGCAATCTTGTATTGAATAAGAATGTCCCATACCATTACAAAGATGGCGAAAATCGCAAGCGGAACGGCCGAAACAACCTTCATTTTCATGTCATTTACTTCGGCAAGCTTCTCCTTTTTTGACTGATTAATGCCCAGATGTGCAGCGTGCTCGTTCTCGGACATACCCATCTCTTTTGCAGAAACAGGGATTTCCAGAGAATACCCAAGCGGTTCGATGTGCTTGGAAAAATCATGTGGATTCGTTTTTGCCGGATCAAAAGAAACCTTGGCCTTTTCCGTGCCGTAGTTTACTTCCGCCGACTGTACGCCCTCGATTTTTTTAAACGATTTTTCAATGACAGAGGCGCAGGAAGCACAATGCATACCTTTGATTCTGTATGTTTCCATAGTGTTCATGAATTTACTTCATGTTATATATTTTCAGTAACTCCCTTACGGCCGCATCTTTGTCGGTTTTTATTTTTTCTGCGAGACAGGATTCAAGGTGCCCCTTTAGTAACTCTTTTCGAGCGCTATGAAGCAGGCCGATGACACTATCTATCTGTTGAATAACCTCAGGGCAATATCGCTTTTCTTCGACCATGAGGGGAATCTTGTTGAGACTCCCGATACCCATGTTTAAAATTTTACGAGCCCTTGTGTTTTCTTCCCCGTGTTTATGTGTGACTTGTTTTACCATACACCCTAGAGTGTAGGGTATGAGTTGGGACAAGTCAAGCCGAAAAGAATTTATGGTGGGCAGGGAGGGATTCGAACCCCCGAAGGCGTAAGCCGACAGATTTACAGTCTGTTGCGTTTAACCACTTCGCTACCTACCCACAGTGGCTAAGGAAATTATAGCACAGGGATTATATATAAAAACGCCTTTTATGCAATGTTGACGATTGAATTGTAAAAAATAAGCCTATAGTAGTAGAATTAACTGGATAAATAACCTCATTATATGAAAAAGAAACCTTTCCTGATATTTGAAGTCGAAGAATTCATAGTCGTCCTTTCGGCGGTAGCCTTGATAGCCGGATCGTTCTTGGCTTGGGGCCAAACACCAAACTACACGGCTCTTGGGACAAATGGCGACGGTTTGATAACTCTCGGTCTCGGTGCTTTAGCCATAGTTTTTTTAATAATAGATCTCATTTCGAAAAAAATCCCTTCATGGGTTCCGTTGATTTTAGGTATTTTTGCTCTTGCTATTGGTATGGTCGACTTCAAGGCCATTTCCACTGCTGTTGCTCCATATGAAGGCACTGTCGGGCCGGGGGTTTATCTCACATTGATCGCATCTCTCGGAATCATCGTAGGATCCATTCTGGATATCTATCGCAGCCGCAAGTAGAAAATTGGCTTTACTTCGAAAACTTCTTTGCTATACTTGGCCCATATGAAACGCGCCATACTTGTCATTCTAGTCGTAATTATTATCCTCTAGGCCGAGGGCGTTTTATTCTTTGAAAAAAACAACCCTCCGCCATCCGGAGGTTTTTTTATTTAATATCCAAAAATGATCAACAAAAAAAACAGTTTCTACACTCTCGAGTGCATCTCATGTCACAAAAAGTATGATGAGCACGACACTTGTACCACATGCAGGAAATGTGGTGATCCATTGGATGTGATTTACGATTACGATTACATCAGACAGCGCTTAAATATTTACGCGTTAAAAAATTCCCCCATCTCCGCACTTAAGTATTTGACGCTCTATCCGATCATAAATTTGGAAAAAATTATTTCTTTGAATGAGGGTGGTACTCCACTCCATCATTGTCGAAACCTCACAAAGCGATATGGAATAAAAAATCTCTACATAAAAAACGAAGGTGCGAATCCGACCGGAGTTTTCAAAGACCGTGGCACTCTGGTTGAAGTGACAAAAGCTTTAGAGATGGGCGCGAAAGCTGTTTGTTTGGCTTCCACGGGGAACATGGCCGCCTCTGTTGCGGCTTATTGCTCAGTCGCAAAAATACCTTGTTATGTGCTTGTCCCCGAAGGCACTCCAATCGGTAAACTCGCGCAAACTCTTTCATATGGAGCGCGTATTATTCAGGTCCGTGGCACTTATTCGGATTGTGCGAAACTCGCAGAAGAAACCGCAAAACGCCACAAATTTTATCTCGCAGGTGATTATGTTTTCCGCCTCGAAGGTCAAAAATCACAGGCTTACGAAATAGCCGAACAACTCGGATGGAAATCTCCGGATTACCTGGTTTGCCCTATTGGTTGCGGCACAAATCTTTCTGCCATTTGGAAAGGATTCTTGGAATTAAAAAAGCTCGGACTGGTTGATAGTTTGCCAAAACTCATTGGTGTTCAGCCCGAAGGCTGCAATGTCATCGTCAAAGCTTTCAAAACAAAGAAACTAAAATTTACTTCACAGGCAAAACCAAACACTATCTGTTCTGCTGTTGCAGCCGGCAACCCTTTGGACGGCAAAAAAGTCCTCAAGGCTCTTTACGATTCACATGGCACGGTTGCGGAATTAAAAGATGACGAAATTCTCGAAATCGAGCAGCTGATTGCAAAAGAGGAAGCTATCTTTGTTGAACCTTCAGGTGCTCTGCCGATGGCAGCGGTTGCCCAGCTCGCCGCAAAAAATTTCTTTAAAAAGAATGATGTGGTTGTCTGTGTCGCCACCGGAAACGGTCTGAAAGATCCGAAATCCGCCGTCAAAATTTTACCTGATCCTCCGACTATAGATCCCAATATCTCCGAAGTCGATGATTATCTAAATCAGAAACTCTACAATCTAAAATCCGGATCTACAAAAAACAAGCAGGAGCTTCTTTGGACCCGTATTCCCGAATCCTCAGCCCTAAAAAAGATTATTCATGACAGCTTTGGTATCAATCTAAAACCGGAAGTTCTAAAGAATGTTCTAAAAACTCTGCAGGCTTTTGAAACCAAAGGCAAGCAAATTACGAAGCAGGATTTGCAAAATATCATCGAGGAATCTCTCGACGAATACGATTCGCAAAATAAATTTTTGGAGATTATCGATTTCGAAACAAAGACATCCAAATACAACTCCGCCGAAGCCTCGATAAAGCTCCGCTATGGTGACAAAGTTCTCATCGGTCAGGCAAAGGGAGTGGGAACGGTTGACGCTATTATTACCGCGCTAAAACGCAGCATCAAAGAGCACGACAAGCTCTACATCACGCTCACGGATTACTCCGTGGAGATTTTTACCGGTGGCGTGGATGCGGCGGTAAAAGTTGTTATGACAGCTGTCGACAAAATGGGAAACAAAGTTATTGCGCAGGCCACCTCTCCGGATGTCATTGTGGCTTCGGTAAATGCCTTTGAGAAATGCTACAACTTCCTTTATCATAAGGCGCACAAAAAATAACACATAGTTTATGGCTAAAACATCATCATTCCCCTACGCTTACATTCGCAAAAAATTCTGCAAAAATGAAGAAGCCCTGATTCCGATTCAGTCAAAAGTCGTGCAATACGGACTCGGAGTTTTCACAGGAATTCGCGGTCACTGGAATGCGAAGCATAAAAATGTTTACCTTTTTCGTTTGGAGGATCATTTCAATCGCTTGAAAGAAGCGGCAAATATAACCGGCCTGAAATTCAAATACACTTTCCCGGAATTCAAAAAAGTGATTTTGGATTTAATAAAAAAGAACAATATAAAGGAGGATCTTTACATTCGCCCAACTCTTTATTCGGCTTCCACAGCGCTTACTCCGCGTTTCGACAATGATGACGACGATTTGGCTGTTTATGTGATTTCTTTGAAGGATTACTTCGATACAGAAAAAGGCCTGAATACATGTATTTCAACATGGCGTCGGTTCGACGACGACATGTTCTCCACCAAGGCCAAGATCACCGGCGCCTATGCGAACTCCGCGCTTTCAAAAACCGAGGCTGTTCAAAACGGCTACGACGAAGGTATTTTTCTGAATCGTGACGGCAAAGTTTGCGAAGCCTCCGGCGCAAATATTTTTGCTGTGAAAGACGGGGTGTTTTTTACCCCACCACTTTCAGCAAACAACTTAAATGGCATTACGCGAAGAAGCCTACTCGAGCTTATAAAAAAAGAATTGAAAATGGTCGTCTCGGAAGAAAATTTCGATCGATCAACTCTCTACACTTTTGACGAGCTTTTCTTTTCCGGTACAGCAGCCAAAGTGGCTTGGATACGCAGCGTGGACAAGCGTGTCATTGGCGATGGGAAAATAGGTCCGTTCACAAAAAAATTAAAAACAATGTTCGACGAAATTTCACACGGCAATAATTCAAAATATTCAAAATGGCTGACAAAAGTATATTAAAAAGAAGAAGTTCAATGATGACCGAGGGCGTTTCCCGCGCTCCAAATCGCGCCATGCTCCGCGCTGTCGGTTTCAAGGACGAAGATTTTGAAAAGCCGGTGATCGGTATCTCAAACCCTTGGAGCCAGATCACACCTTGCAACATGCATCTCGACAAACTCGCTTTCGAGGCTCAAGAAGGAACAAAAATCGGTGGCGGCATTTCGCAGATTTTTGGCACGATCACTGTCTCTGATGGTATTTCCATGGGGCATGAAGGCATGAAATATTCTCTCGTCAGTCGCGAAGTCATTGCCGATTCTATCGAAGTTGTCGCAGGCGCCCAGCGTTTCGATGGACTTGTATGTATCGGCGGTTGCGACAAAAACATGCCGGGTTCTCTCATTGCCATTTCCCGTATGAATATCCCAAGTATCTTCATCTATGGAGGCACAATCATGCCGGGCAAACACGACGGCAAAGATATCGATATCGTCAGTATTTTTGAAGCCGTCGGCCAATTTCAATCCGGAAAAATCGACAAAAAGGAATTAAAAGATATCGAATGCAACGCCTGTCCCGGCCCCGGTTCCTGCGGCGGAATGTATACGGCAAACACCATGTCTTCAGCTATCGAGGCCATGGGAATGTCTCTTCCAAACGGCTCCACTGCCCCGGGAATTTCAGATGAAAAACATGACGAATGTCGTCGCGCCGGCAAACAGGTCGTCGAACTTATCAAAAAAAATATCACGCCCAAAAACATCATGACAAAAAAAGCTTTTGAAAACGCGATCACCGTGGTCATGGCTCTCGGCGGCTCCACAAACGCGATTCTTCACTTGCTGGCTATCGCTCATTCCATTGGTGTCGATCTGACTCTCGATGATTTTGATCGTATTTCGGATAAATCTCCGCAACTCACGGACATGAAGCCGGGAGGAAAATATGTCACGGTTGATCTCCATCGCGCGGGCGGTCTGCCTGTTATTATGAAGGTTCTTCTCGAAGCAGGTCTGCTTCACGGCGATTGCATCACTGTCACCGGAAAAACCGTTGCTGAAAATCTTGCGAATGTAAAACTTCCTTCGCCAAATCAGGATGTTATTCGCACGACCGCAAATCCGATTATGAGCACCGGCCCACTTGTTATTCTCCGCGGCAATCTCGCTCCGGAAGGAGCCGTTGCAAAAGTAAAAGGACTCAAAGTTTTCGATCACGAAGGTCCGGCGAAGATTTTTGATTCCGAGGAGGAGGCTTTTGAAGCGATAGAAAATAATAAAATCAAATCAGGCGACACGATTGTTATTCGCTACGAAGGTCCAAAAGGCGGCCCGGGCATGCGCGAAATGCTCGCTGTCACTTCGGCGCTCGTCGGCAAAGGTTTGGGCGATTCCGTAGGTCTTCTAACGGACGGACGATTCTCCGGCGGAACACATGGTCTCGTCATCGGACATGTAGCGCCTGAAGCTTTTGTCGGTGGACCGATTGCTCTCATCGAAAACGGCGACATCATTCGCATTGATTCAAAAAAGAAACTTTTGGAAGTAAAACTCAC
>CAZHDA010000013.1:0-19441 GCA_964531125.1 uncultured Candidatus Peribacteria bacterium | reverse complement strand
TTTCCAGATTTGGAAACTTCCACTAAAAAAGCGATAAGCGATTTGTGGGAGCTATACAAAAAAATCAGTGAAATTGTTGGAACCTCCGAAATTCCACCAAACAGTGAGGGCGTATCTTCGGCAATTCTTGCCAAGTTCTTCAATGGATTTTATGGACAAGCTTTTTCCGAGATATTGCCTGATGAGGACTGAAACATTTGCCATCTTCTCCCATTCAGACTAAAATCCTCGCGTAAGTTTTCAACATGCCGGGGTAGCTCAGTGGTAGAGCAATGGACTGAAAATCCATGTGTCGACAGTTCAATTCTGTCTCCCGGCACCACTTAATACTATTGGCGGCAGTTCGCCCAGATTTTTTAAAACTCTGTCCGCCTTTGAAAAATCATTTTCGGCCGAAAGTTCCGTGGGCACGGCAAAACATCTAAGTCCTGCGGCTTTTGCGGCCGTAACGCCTCTTTCGGTATCCTCAATCACGAGGCATTCCGCAGGTTTTAATCCGCTGATTTTCACTGCTTTTAGATATGGATCAGGATGAGGTTTCCCGTGTTTTACATCTTCAATCGTCACAACAAAATCAAAAAACTTTCTCAAACCGTTAGCCTGAAAAATCTCGTCCATCATCCACTTCATACTGCTGGTGACAACACCCATTTTCACCTTTCCGTAAAGTTGTTCCAGTGCTTCGCTTACGCCATTTATGGGCGGTACTCTTGTTTTTAGAAAACCAAGATATATCTCATATCTCCGATCCCTAATTTTATCAATCTGCTCCTCGCTAAATCCTTTTCTTTTGGCTGGTTCAAATGTGCTTGTGTTCCTTTTGAGGTGTTCATTTACATAGAAATCTTTCGTCAACTCCACGCCATATTCTTCCAAGGCAAGTCTTGTAGCTTCAAAATACAACGGCTCAGTATCGACCAAAACACCGTCATTATCAAAAAAAATAGCTTTAATCATCGGAAACATTCTATCCTATCTCTTCAATTTTCCCAAAAACCTGCTATCATGTAGATAATTCATAACCACCAACTATGGATATCAACTTCTTCTTCAAGAACATGAGTCAACAGGAAGAGAGGGCTCTTTCGGAGTATGTGGAATCAAAGCGCCCTGCCATCGAAGCTTTGCTGACCAAATTTGCGCCCGACGCCCAAAATTTAAAGGTTTCGGCAGGGAAATTCGAAAAACACAACGCTTTCGAAGTTGAATTTTGCCTGGTTTTGCCGAATAAATCTGTAGTCGCAAAGGAAACAAGTCACGCCATTACAAAGGGCGTCGATCTCGCAAAAGATCGCCTTGTGGCCCAGATAAAAAAGCATCTCGCCCAGCTCCGCGGTCCCAGACTTCACCGGTCCATTCGCGAGCAAAAGGTTCCAATGACCATGAATATGTTTGAGGAGATCGGTTTCTAAATTTTGACAACAAAAAACGAAGCTTTCCTTGGATCGCTTCGCTTTTTTGCTTTGTAAAAGACCAAGCTTATTCAGCTGGAGTCTCAACAGTAGCTTCAACGGTTGCCTCAGCAGCCGGTGCTTCTTCTGCAGCTGGCTCCACGGTCTCTTCGCCTTCCACCTCGTCAGCCGGTTCGGCCTGGCAGCCTGCGAAAGCCAATGAAGTCATACCGAGCAAAGCAAGTGCTAGTAGGAACTTTCTCATAGCTAAAGGGTTAAGAATATTTTTGCTAGTAACTTTCAGCAGTATATACACTTTCTCAAAAAAGTAAAAAGCTTTTTTGGCTAAAGCATCACAAAATCTTGACCATGTTTTCCGAATATGGTCTTGTAATGGGATTTTTTCCGCATATAATTGAGTTCATGAGCACTCATTCTTTGATCGATGGCGAACGCGTCGCCAAAAAAACCGCCTTTGAATTAACCGCTTTGGCAAGCTTAAAATTGGCTGCCGGTCTGCTTACAGGTATGACGGTTGTTATCGCTGATGCAATCAGCTCATTCACTGATATACTTGGAATTTTCGCGTCATATATCGGATTGCATCTTTCCCGTCGCTCATCCAGCAAAAATTTCGAGTATGGATATTACCGTGTCGAAACTTTCGCCGCGTTGATAGTATCCCTTGGAATCATAGCCCTCGGCGTTCTCATAATTTCAAAAGGAATTGGGACTTTTTATACTACGGCCTCCGGCCATTTTAGGCCATTTGCCGTAACGACAACTGTTTTATCGATTTTTCATTCGGTCCGGCTCTACAAGCGTCTGCACGCGACAGCAAAGAATACAAATTCACCTTCGCTGAAGGCAAACGCGGACGACAAGAAAAATGACATTGTCGTTGGAATCGCCATTTTGATCGCCATCATCGCCGATTACAGGGAAATTCCGTATGTGGAGAGTGTCACCACGCTTTTGATAGCAGTTTTTATTTTGAAGGATGGATTTATAAACGCGAAGGAATCACTTTTTTATCTCTTGGATTACTGGGATGATCCGGTTTTGACAAGGCAGATTAGAAGGATCTTTAATCAGGAAAAAGGGCTTATTTTAGCCGTCAAACATCTTCGCCTTCGTCGCGCCGGCAATTTTATTTTTGGCGAGGCCTTCGTGGAAATAAATCCGTTTGCGGGAATTCAGGATTTGCGTGAGGATCTGGATTTGATCAGCGACAAAATAAAGAAATTGAATCCTTATATAAAAGACTTTTCGATTTTCAGTCATATTTCAAAAGCCGGCAGGATAAAAGTTGGTATTCCGATCGAGTCGGACCATGGCATGTCCAGCAGGATAGCTCATACCCTTCGTCGCACAAATGCGTATTTTTTTGCCGATCTGGACGACGATAAGGTTCGGAAATTCTATATACGAAAACTCGGCTCATCTACAAAGAAGCCTCTGAATTTCGCGAATTTTCTAAAAAAAGAAAAGGTCAATGTGCTAATCGACAACAATCTTAATTCGCTTATTTATTTTAACCTCCGGCGCATACACCATGTTATGATTTATCCGCAATTTATAGATACAAAAACGGTTAAGGAGGCTATAAGGTTAATGCTTATTGATACTTAAATGATTTGTATCCCGATTAAAACAAGGAGCGGCAAAACGCTAAAAAGAGCCCTTTCACAAGCCGAAAACCTCGGCGATATTTTGGAGATTTGGTTCGACGAATTTGATGAGCCGGTATATCCAAAAACAAAAAAACCGATTATTTATAAGTCGCTCGGTCATCCTTTAAAAATTCAAAAGATTCTAAAATTTCATCCGAGATATATTGATTTGGACATAAATACAAATCCAAAAATTTTTAAAATGGTAAAAAAACTAAGCCCAAAAACCGGACTGATAATTTCTTTTCATGATTTTCAGAAAACGCCGGAACTCAAAACGCTGAAAAAGCTGACCGCGAAAATGCTAAAGAGCGGCGCCGACATCGTGAAAATCGCGGTTAAGGCCGAAAAATTTGCAGATAATTTTGTGATTTTTGAACTTTTACAATATCTCAAAGAAAAAAAAGTGCGCTCTATCTGCCTGGCAATGGGTCGCCGTGGTCAAATAACGCGTCTGGCTGGACATCTCTTTGGAAATTATCTAATGTATGCGCCTCTAAGGGCAAAAGATAGTACGGCCGACGGACAGATTCCGGCGGAAAAGTTAAGAAAACTGATAAATATATGTCACTGAAAATAGGTATTGTAGGGCTTCCAAATGTAGGTAAATCCACCCTGTTTAACGCTTTGACGCGCAGTCGTGCCGCCGAAGCTGCGAATTATCCGTTTTGCACTATAGATCCGAATGTCGGAGTGGTTGAGGTGCCGGATGACAGACTAAAAAAACTCGCCGCAATTTCGAATTCTGAAAAAATTATTCCTGCTGCGATTGAATTTGTGGATATAGCCGGCCTTGTGAAGGGGGCAAGCACCGGTGAAGGGCTTGGAAACAAATTCCTTTCCCACATTCGTGAATGCGATGCGATCGGGCATGTTGTTCGAATTTTTGAGGATACAAATGTGATCCACGTACACGGCAATGTTCAGCCGAAATTTGATCGCGAAGTGATAGAGTCCGAGCTGATTTTGGCGGATCTTCAGACCGTGGAAAAGCGGCTGCAAAAAGCGAATTCAGATGCGAAATCCGGAGCTCCTGACAAACTTCACTACGCAACTGTTTTGACTCGTGTTATGGGAGAGCTGCAAAAGGGGATTTTGGCTATAGATATAGAGTTTACAGCGGAGGAAAAAGAACTTTTGGACGACCTCCATCTTCTTACCATGAAGCCAAATTTGTATATTTTGAATGTTTCGGAGAAAGAGCTGGCGGAAATAGATACGGCAAAATATGCGTCACTATTATCAGTTGATGATCCGGATAAAATAATCCCGATTTCAGCTCGTGTTGAAGAGGAGCTCAGCGCCTTTTCGGATGTGGAGGCTGAAGAATATCTTAAGGCCCTTGGAATATCCGAGACAGGATTAAATCACCTCATTCGTAGCGCCTACAAGACCCTCGGGTTGATAACTTATTTCACATCCGGGCCGCAGGAAAGTCGTGCGTGGACCATAAAGAACGGGTGGCACGCACCAAAAGCCGCTGGTGTAATTCACACTGATTTTGAAAAAGGTTTTATTCGTGCGGAAGTCATAAATTGGCAGGATTTTGTGAACTGTGGAGGCGAGGCAAAAGCCAAGGAGCAGGGGAAAATGCGCCTCGAAGGAAAAGAATATGTCGTGCGCGACGGGGATGTAATGCATTTCAAATTTTCTTCCTGAATCCCCTAAAACTGATGGCCAGATACGAATACATCAGGACCGCAAAGATCAGTCCCATCAGCCAGCCGAAATTTACATTGAAATAAATCAGCTCAACACATACGATTGTCACGGCAAGCGTCACCACGACCAGCGAGGTTATCATAAGCATGGATTTTTTTCGCATAAGAGGAAAGTACTTTCTCACCGATCTGTTCAGATAAAAGAGCATAAATCCGAGCATAAAAAGTCCGCCAAATATTGCCAGATCTGCAAAGAAATCGTTTTCGGGAAGTCGTTCTCTTCTCAGCACCCCGCCAAGTAAAAGGGGATGTATTGCCCAAAGTGCCAAAGTAGTAACGGCGAAACTGTAAAACCAGTATAGGTCCCTGTATGACATCCTGTAAACCGCGTGAACACTTTCCAACTCCTCAAGTTCATAAAAAATCTGGCTTATTTTTTCTATGTCATCAACAACTATTTGAATATTAAAAATAGCCTCTTTTCCGTCGGCGGAAGTCGTCGCCTTTATATTCGAGATATCCAAAACATATTTGTAAAGTATGTCGGCGATCTCTTTCAAAAGCCCCATTTTGTTTGTAGCCTTTATTTTTACATTTATTCTGAGTTTGGTATCTATTTGCGATTTCAGCATCTCTCTTGGCTCTTTTTTAATTGCTTTCACAACATTGGTGGCTCTTAATCCGCCCTCACCCAGCCTGACAAAAATATCTTCAGGGCGTTCAAATATCTCCCCAAATTTTTCCTTTAGTGCCTTTTTTAGATTTCTGAAATTTAAGTTCTCAATCAGCCCGAGTCCGGCGATATCAAATTCTTTTTGAAGCAGATCACGTCCCACCTCTATTTTTTGTTTTCGGCTTACTTTCTTCATCTGTGCCAAAATCTTGTTTTTCGCAAGGTTTGTTTTTGTGAATGACAACCATGATAAGCTTGGGAAAGTGTCTTTTCCGGTAATTACCTGCACGACATCACCGGTTTTCAGAGATGTCATTACAGGGTTGCTTCTGCCGTTTATCACGGCTCTGGCTGCATGGTTCCCAACATCGCTGTGAATAGCGTATGCGAAGTCGACCACGGTGGCCCCCTTTGGTAAATCTATCGTTTTTCCTTTTGGAGTGAAAACAAAAATACGATCCTGAAATATATCGACTTTCAAATTTTCAATAAAATTGGCCGCCGGTTTTTTTGATTTATCCATTTCGATAATCTGATCTACCCACACGGAGCGCTTGTCGCCGGCCCACAAATCAGACAACTTGCCGTTCTTTCTAAAGAAGTTGGAAACAATTCCAAACTCATTTTCCAAATGCATTTCATTGCTTTGAATCTGCACCTCGGTTATGACCCCGTTAAAACCAAAAACTACGGTATGCAAGGCGCGATATCCGTTGATTTTTGGATGAGCGATAAAGTCTTTGAAACGATCAGGTTTTGGAGTAAACAATCCATGGAGAATACCAAGTGTCTGATAACAGGAATGTTCATCAGGCGTAATGACTTTTACGGCAATCCTATCTTTGATTCCGTCTATCGTTTTGCCCTGAGCCGTGATCTTTTTATAGGCTCGATAAAGACCCTTTCTGAAATCATACACCTTTGCTTTTACACCATTTTTTTCCAAAGCCGCCGTCAATGTTTTTACAAACATTCTCGCGTTATTTTTGTAATTTTTTCCCATCTCTGTGAGCTTCGTAGTGATCCTCAAAAATTCATTTGGGAAAAGATACTGAAAACAAAGATCCTCAAGCTCCTCCTTGATTCTGAAAATTCCCAACAAGTTGGCAATAGGTACATATATCTCCAGAGTCTCCCGTGCGATTCGCAAGCGCTTCTCGGGATTTACATAACCAAGAGTTCGCATATTGTGCAGACGGTCGGCCAATTTAATTATAATGACGCGCAAGTCTTTGCTGCTATGTAAAAAGAGCTTTTTCAAGCTCTTTATTTCGCGTTCAGGCATGTTGTTACGGTAGTGGACTTTGGACAATTTGGTTATCCCGCTCACAAGAAAAGCGATCTTTTCACCAAACAGCCGTTTTATCTCCACAAGGCTGTGCTTGGTGTCCTCGGGCACATCATGCAAAAGAGCCGCAATCAAAACATCCTGATCCGCGTGCATATCGGCCAAAATTCCAGCAACAGAAAGCGGGTGAACTATATATGGGGTTTTGCCGTCTTTTCGCATCTGTCCGCCATGAGCCTTTTCGGCAAAAAGATATGCCTTTCTAAAAAATCCATCATCAAAATCGGGCAGGTAGGCGTTTATCTTCTTTATTACCTGCTCCGGATCAGCGGACTGTATCTTCTTAGCCGTTGCCATATCGGGATTATGCGTCAAAATAGACAAAATAGCAAATCCATGATTGATAAAAGTGCGAAAAACCGCTATAATACAAGGATTTACTATTTTAATGCAGCTCGAAAACACACAAAACCAGGCGGTAAAATTGCATCCTGACTCAGATCGGGCGGATAGCCCGACTTTCGGAGGAATTCTGAGAGATATCGGCCGTCAGGCCCTGGCAAGTCTGCTCATACTCGTGGTTGGTTTTTTTGCGCTGAATTATTCGGCCTATGTACAGATAGTCAAAAACGAATTCAACAAATATTTTGGAGAGGAAACGACAAGTCCGCTGGATCAACTTGTGGAAAACACTTTGCCAAACTTGGCAGATAAGGCGAACGGGGAAATTCCGGATTTGAATCTGGAAGTCATGCCAAGCGATAATCGCATAGTAATTCCAAGAATCGATAAAAATATTCCAATCATTTCAACAAGCAGCCAAAGCTTGATGGATCGTGATTGGGGCGGTCTGGAAAAAGAGCTGATGCAGGCACTACAAAACGGAGTTGTGCATTACCCTGGGACAGGAACTCCGGGAAATGATGGAAACACGGTGATTACGGGGCACAGCTCATATTTCCCATGGGACAAAGGTCGCTTCAAGGATGTTTTTGCCCTGCTTCATGAGGTCGTGGTCGGGGACAAAATCGTAGTTTACTATGATCAGAAAAAATATGTTTATGAAGTCAGCGAGATAAAAGTTATTTTGCCAAACCAGCTTGATGTTTTGAAAAGCATGGGAGAGGAACAGCTCACCCTGATAACCTGTACGCCTGTAGGAACAAATCTGAAAAGGCTCGTAGTGATAGCAAAGCCGGTTTAAATATCTTTAAGTTTATTCAACACATCTTCCTCCTTTCCTTTTTCCGCCACCTCTTCCTTTGCCTCAGCCTGTCTTATGTTTTGCATTTTCTCTTTCATCTTGGCCTCGTCTATTTCGGCTACATGCTTGTTGTTTATGCGCGACATTTCCTTGGCATATTCGCTGTCCAGCTTTAGCAACTGCTCTTTTTCATTTACCAAAATGTCACGGAATTTTCTGATCTGCTCTTCTGTCATTATTGGCATAATCTGCAACCAGTACTCGCGCTCATCACCATCCATGGACTCTGTTTCGTAGATCAATTTTACAAGATCAGGAAATTTTTCCCTCACCAATCTTGGAATAATATAAAGTTTCTCCGCCTCTTTTATGTATTGTTCAGCGGTTTTATTTCTGTCTGTAACTACTTGTTGTCCGATTGGATTTGATGAGCTCATCTGGAAAAAATCACCTTTCTAATGTATCATTTTGCTCGGAAATTTTAGCATAAGTAAGCTTCGAAAACAATTTTTCATGAATAGAGATGAAGCAAAAAAGCGCATAGAAAAGTTAAAGGAGAAAATCCGTGATTTGAACTATCAATATTTTGTATTGGATAGTTCGAATGTTCCGGAGTCGGTTCGTGATTCTCTCAAAAGAGAGCTGATAGACTTGGAAAATGAATTCCCCGAATTTGTTACTCCGGATTCTCCGACAAATCGTGTGGGAAGCGTTCTGTCGGGTCGTTTCGCAAAACAAAAACATGCCAGTCCGAAAAAAAGTCTTTCCGATGTTTTCAATGAAGACGAAATAAGAGAATGGTTTGCGCGTATTAGTAAACTTGTCTCGGGGAAAATAGAATTCATCTGTGAACTGAAAATTGACGGATTGAATATCACGATTCAGTACGAAAAAGGTTTGCTTAAAAGAGCTTTGACAAGAGGTGACGGTGAAATGGGGGAAGATGTAACACACACTGTCAAAACCATAGAGAGTATTCCACTCAGGCTGAACGAAGAAGTGGATATCGAGGTCTCAGGTGAGGTTTATATGCCGAAAAAAAGTTTTGAAAATTTAAACAAGGAACAAAACGCGAATGGAATGCAGGCTTTTGCAAATCCACGAAACGCCGCGGCGGGAAGCGTCCGCCAGCTCGATCCAAAAGTCACAGCATCTCGCGGACTCGATATGTTTTTTTATCATCTGGACAGAAACAATCTGACGAAAAAAATAAATACTCAGGAAAAATTGCTCATGAGTTTTGAAAAGCTTGGGCTTAAAGTTTGCAAGCATTATCGGAAATTCGACAACATCGACGAAGTTGTGAATTACTGTCATTCGTGGGCGGAAAAAAGGAAGAAATTGCCTTTTGAAATAGACGGTATTGTCATAAAAGTAAATGATTTTGACCAGCAAAATATCATGGGTTTCACGGCAAAGGCTCCGCGGTATGCGATCGCTTACAAGTTTCCGGCGGCGCAGGTCTCAAGCCGCATATTGGATATAAAACTTCAGGTCGGACGCACGGGGGCGATCACTCCGGTGGCGGTGATGACGCCGACTTTTGTTGCCGGTTCAACAATTTCGCACGCCACGCTTCACAACGAAGACGAAATTAACAAAAAAGATATTCGTATTGGAGATACTGTCATAATTCGCAAAGCAGGGGATGTGATACCGGAAGTGGTAGAAGTTTTAAAGGATTTACGAACCGGTGATGAAAAAAAATTTAAATTTCCTGGAACTTGTCCTGTTTGCGATTCGCCTATTCTTAGAAAAGAAAACGAAGCGGCTTACAGATGTTCAAACAAAAACTGCTTTGCTGTGCGACGCGAGAGCTTCGCACATTTTGTCTCGAAAAAGGGCTTCAACATCGATGGACTCGGTGACCGTGTGGTGGCGCAAATGATAGATGGGGGATTGGTGCAGGATCCGGCGGACATCTTCCTTATCAAAAAAAGCGATTTGCTTGAGCTTGCGCTCTTTCAAGATCGTCGCGCCGAAAACCTGATAGCCGGTATTTCAAAGGCAAAAAAAATTACTCTGGATCATTTTATTTTTGCCCTTGGTATTCGTTATCTTGGAGAGCAAAGTAGCTACGATCTCGCCTGCTTTATTGTCTCGCACTGTAGAAAATCTGAAAAAAAGATTTCAAGGCTAAAACCGGTTCAGGAACAGGTTGCTCTCTTTGAAGACGAAAAGTCGGAACAAAACGAAGATTTTTCGATACTCGACTTAATATCTACAATCACGGCTTTTCCGCTTTCTGATCTTGAAAATATAGATGGAGTCGGAGAGAAAACGGGAGACATCATATATGAGTGGTTCAATGACAAGAAAAATCAGCGATATCTGGAAAAACTTTACCGTGTTGGCGTTGATCTGGACATAAAAGGGCTTAAATCAACCGGTCCGCTGTCTGGAAAAAGCTTTGTAATTACAGGCTCGCTTTCGTCCTTCACACGGGATCAGGCAAAGGAGCTTATAAAAAATAACGGAGGGAAGGTGCATTCCACCGTCACAGCTGACACCACATATTTGATTGTCGGTGAGGACGCTGGGTCCAAGCTCAAAAAGGCAAACGCACTTGGGGTAAAAACCCTCTCTGAATCTGAATTCAAAAAATTACTCGACTAGTTTCCCGCCAAATATCTTCAGAGCTTCGTTCGTCAATTCGTCATCTGCTCCATGATCTTCAACCATGGATTTTATCTCAAGCTCTTTCACTATGGCGTTTATTTTCACGGCCCTGCCAAAAAGTTCACGAACAATTTCCTCGAGCTCTATTCTATTGTCATGATCGACTACTTGGTCACGATGAAATTTAGTGTTGAATTCCAAAGTCACCTGATGTCCGTCAACAGCCACCGGCAAGCCGTTTTTCAACGACATCCTTAGTGACGGCCGTTTTACTCTCTCTGTGATTCGCGGCCATCTTTCAAGCAGGTTTGCCATGTCCAAGGCAGGTTGATCGCCAACTACTTCTGTTTTTTCCATCTCCTCGATGGTGACTTTTTTATCCTGCGTTTTTTCAATCACTTTTTTTGGAGTCTCGGAAACCACGGCCTTGCTTTCTTCCGGCACGATTTTTATGTCCGAGGTCGTTGCTTTTATTATAGCTACTTCAAGTGGAAGCTGGGGGATGCTGGATTCCATGCGGTCTTGGCTTTCTTTGAAAACCTCTATCAATCCCATATATTTCAATCCGTTCTGAACATCGTCCTCGGCAATCGAGTCCAGTAGTTTCTCCCTTATCAGTTCAACAAATTCATGCGCAAACCTTTTTAGGTCTGTTCCCTGATTGTGTAATTCCTGTACGATTTTCAGAGCATCTTTTGTATTATTTGCGATCAGATGTCCAAACAATTCTTCCATTAACGCCAGCGAACTCAAGCCCAAGATATCTTGGACATATTCGTACTTCAGCTCACCGCTGACCGTCAGTTGCTCCACCAACCCTATGGCATCGCGCAGACCACCGTCCACATATCGGCTGATCAGTTCAAGCGCGGTATCGTCGGCTTTTATGTCCTCTTTTTGGGCTATGAAACTAAGCCTCGTCATCAGAGTCTTTTTGCCTATTCTTCTGAAATCAAACCTCTGACATCTTGAAATAATCGTGTCAGGAATTTTGTGCACCTCGGTCGTAGCCAAAATAAAATATGTATGTTCCGGCGGTTCTTCCAAAGTCTTGAGCAACGCGTTAAACGCCGGTGGCGTCATCATATGCGCTTCATCTATGATATAAATTTTGGCCTTTGCCCTCGTCGGCGCGAAGCTTATTTTTTCTTTCAGATCACGCACTTCATCTATACCGCGATTTGAAGCCGCGTCGATTTCGATCATATCTATCAAGCTTCCTTCATTGATATCCACACAAAATTCACACTCATCACAGGGCTCATAGTTGTCTATCAGGTTTGTGCAGCACAAAGCCTTTGCGATAAGTCTCGCAGTCGAAGTTTTTCCCGTCCCGCGCGGTCCCGTAAACAAATACGCATGAGATACATTTCCGTTCAAAATCGCATGTATCAAAGTGTTTTTGATATGGTCCTGCCCGACCAGATTATCAAAATTATGCGGGCGGTATTTTCTGTACAAGGAAACTTTTTCCATTGAAGTTATTACAGGAAAACCACACTAGCACATTTTTGCATAATGTTTAATCTTTTTTGCGAAGATTTCTTTGGAAAATTCACCGGCGTGTCGCCTGATCGTCAGCGGTCTGTAAAATCTCTCATTTGCCATCAGCCTCGCCAGTCCGTCTTCCATAGCTTCCACCGTCTCTTCAAAGAAAAATTCGCCGGTTTTTCCGGAAACTATACTCTCCGTGGCCCCGCCTTTCCCAAAAGCTAAAACCGGCTTGCCGCAGGCCATAGCTTCTACCGGCGTGATCCCAAAATCCTCCTCTCCGGGAAATATCAGCGCTCTGCAATTTTCCATATATTCCTTCACGGTCGCATCATCTTTGAATCCCAAAAAATCTATATTTTCACCTGCGATATTTTCGAGATATTTTCGTTGTGGGCCATCGCCGATAATCACCAGTTTCCGCCCGATTTTATTGAATAATTGCACAGCCAGATCCACGCGTTTATACGGTGTCAAAGTCGACACAATCAGAAAATAATTTGAGTTTTGACCCGTAACTTTAAATCTTTCAATATCCACCGGCGGATAAACCACTTCGCTCTCTGCTTTATAATATTTTTTTATCCTTCTCTGAACATTTTTGGAATTGGCCAAGTATGTGTCAGGCCTTCTGGCAGCCGTCCATTCCCATTCCCGCAAATATTTTATCAACGGCGCGTAAATCATCGCCTTCAAGCCCTTCACTTTATTTTCCTCTCGGTATTCATTGCTCCAGTCCCAGGCATAGCGCATAGGGGAATGGCAATAGCAGAGATGCTTTGTATTTAGCGGTGTCACGATGCCATGCGCAAACGCGGTATTCGAACTGATCACCAAATCATAACCTTCCAGATCCAGCTCCTCAACCGCCCGCGGCATCATATGTGTCAAAAACCTATATCTTTTGCGAATAAATTTCGGATAATTTTGCAAAAAAGAGGTGTGTACTTTCTCGCTTGGAAAGACATGCCCAACCGCTTTTTCGTCATACAGAAGGCAATATACATGCGCTCTCGGAAAAACTTCACAGAGTGCCTGAACCACGCGTTCCGCTCCTCCAAGCTTCAGGAGAAAGTCATGTACGATTGCAACTTTCATTTAAAGTTTATTCTGGAGCGACCAATGAGCCATTTTCAGCGGCCTCGGATAGACTAGCAGCATCTTCTTCTGCTGCCGGCTCTTCCGCAGCAGGCTGTTCTTCAAACAGCTCCGGACTGCATTCCTTTATGCCGGCCAAAATCGCATCCTGAACCTCGCTATCCTCGGTATATTTGTCGGAAACAGCTTGTATAGCTTCATCGCTTTCCACATCAAATCCATATTTCTTGTAGATCTCCTTGGCTTGGGCCTCCAGTTCCGTCGCAAAAGGATCGCTGGCTTGGAAAACAAGACACGAAGCCTCAATCGTGGCGTCAATAAAATTCTGTTTTTCATTACCCTTAAAAAGCGAACAGCCGCTCAGTAAAATAGCTCCAACCATCACAAACGCAAATAACTTTTTCATAGGAATTATTGTTAAAATATCATTCCGAGTATACCCGCTTCAGCAGGGGTGTCAAATTTTTAAGGCTTCTGGCGTTGATTACATCGTCGGCGGTCAGCCATCCGCGTCTAGCCATGCTGATTCCAAATTTCATAAATTCCGGATTGCTCGTGGAATGGGAATCAGTTCCTATCGAAAATTTCGCGCCTAAATCTTTTGCCATTTTTATGTGTCTCTCTGCCAAATCCAGCCTTTCAGGATTGGCGTTTATTTCCAATGCGACTTTATTCGCCACGCAGGCTTTAATGACCTTCTCCATGTCAAATTCCATTCCTGCCCTTTTGTTTATCAATCTTCCTGTCGGATGTCCCATTATGGTTACGAATGGATTTTCTACAGCCGTGATCAGCCTTTTCGTTTGCTGCATAGATGGCAAACGATTAAACATATGAGCACTGATAATTACGACATCCAGCTCTTTCAAAATATCATCTGAAAAATCCAACCTTCCATCTTTCAAAATATCCACTTCAGCCCCTTTCAGAATACGGATTTTTTTTGCAAATTTTTTGTTCAGCCGGTCTATTTCTTTCCACTGCGCGCGGATTTCTTTGTCGCCCATTCCGCCGGCAACCTTTACCAACGAAGAGTGATCGCTTACTGCAAAATATTCGTACCCCAAGGACATAAAAGCCAGTGTCATTTCCTCTATAGTATTGTCACCGTCGCTATATTTTGAATGCGAATGAAAATCTCCGCGAATTTCTTTCCGCTCTATGAATTTCGGAAAAAACTTATGCTTCAGAGCATACTCGATTTCGCCGTCATTTCTGCGTATCTCCGGAATTATGAATGGCAATTTTAAAGCAGAAAATAAATCCTTCTCCTCTCTGCACACGATCATCTTTTTGCCTTTGAAAACACCATATTCGTTTACTTTCATTCCACGTTTTTTCGCCAGGTCACGAATGCGGATATTGTGCTCCTTGTCACCTGTAAAATAATGCAACGCGGCACCAAAACTTTCCTCTTTCACAAATCGCAAATCCACATGCATCCCGTTCTCCAAAATCACGCTGGATTTGGTCTCTCCAAATGCAACCACCTTCAGGACATCCTTATATTTTACGAAATGATTCATTATAATTTCGTAACTTTCAGGTTTTTTTGATGTAACCAAAATATCGATGTCACCAACGGTTTCCTGTCCTCTCCTCAAACTGCCGGCGAACTCGATTTTTCCTGTCTCCTTACAATTTTTCATGTGCTTTATAATCCGTTCAGCCTCCAGACTGGCTTCGGAAATCAGAGATCTCTCAGGTGAAAAACGGGAGTATTCCTCGATCGCTCGCAAAATCTCGTACTCACTCTTTTCACCCATTCCGGGCAGATCCTTCAATACATGTCCTTTCGCTGCCTTTTCCAGTTTTTTCAGATTATCGATCCCTAGTTCGCCAAAAAATAATTTCACTTTTTTTGGCCCGACTCCGCGCAGATTCAACAATTCAAGAAGTCCCTCCGGGAAACTTTTTTTCATTTTTTCATGCTCGGAACATTTTCCGGTCTGAACGAGTTCGACAATTTTTTTAGCCAATTCTTTACCAATTCCTGGAATTTTGAGCAACTTTTCGGGATTTTTATCCACGACATCTCGAAAATCTCCGGCAAAATTCATTACAGTTAACGCGGCTCGTTTATAAGCATTAACGCGAAAAATATTCTCACCCTTAACCTCTAGCATATCACCCATTTCCTGAAAAACATGTGCGATTCCTTTATTGTCCATGTAAAACCTTTAGAGTTTTTTTTGCAGACGCCTCCCATGTAAACCTGTGCAATCTTTCTCTGCCACTTTCCACAAGTTGCGCGCAGTATTTTTTATCTTCTGCCAATTTTTCCAGCCCCTTTGCCATTTCACCAACACTCAGCGGATTCACATAGTGCACCGCATTTCCACCAACCTCCGGCAGGCTCGAACCGTTTGCACATAAGACAGGTTTTTCGTAATAAAAAGCTTCCAATAAAGGCAACCCAAACCCTTCATACAAAGATGGGAACGCAAAAATCTGGCAGTTTTTCATCAGCGCAGCCTTTTCAGCTTCGGTGACGTACCCAGGCAAAACAACTTTATCAGCGATCTTCAGTTTTTGTATTTTTTTAAGAATTTTATCAAACCCGACACCTGGTTTTCCCGCCATCACAAGCTTGTAATTTTTAAACTTCTTTGAGAATTCGGCGAAGGCTTCTACCAGTCTTGTGAGATTTTTTTTACTCTCAAGCCTCCCGACAAAAAATATGTATTTCAATTTCTTATCAATCCCGATATACTTAAAAATCTCTGAAAATTCAAAAAGATTGCGCAAATCAGCCTTGTCAAATTTTGGCTTCGCAAAGCCATGAGGGATTATCGAGATCTTGTTTTTTGGACACTTGAAAAGCAACTCCAGGTCTCTGGCCGTAGCCTTGCTTGGTACTATTATTTTTGTGGCTTTTTTCACCGCGGCCTTTGTGCTCCAATTCAAATAATGATACTGAAAAAATGAATAAGCCGGTCTCAAATATCTGAAGGCCACATCGTGGATCGTAATGTAATTTTTTTTCCCGAGCGACAATGGAAAAACATGTGATGGAACAAACAAAACATCCGGCTTGTTATGTTTTATTTCCTTTGAAAGGGAAAGCAATGTCCAAAATCTCTTTGCTCTCAAAACCTTATTTGTAATATTTTTTGCCACTTTCGTTTTTGGAAAAATATCTTCTCGCGAATACAAAATCAGCTTGTCCTTCGGATTCGCGGCCATTTCTCCAATCATGAAATTGATAATATGAAAGCTGTAATTTTCCACTCCGGTGGCTTCACTGTGTCCGTATCTCGAAGCGTCTACGCCGATTTTCATGTCAGCATTATACATCAATTAATTTCTGGCCAAAACCATAGCGCAGACATATCGCGCGCCGGATTTTTTCAACACTTTCGCGCACTCGTTTAGAGTTGAACATGTGGCAGCAACATCGTCTATCAGCAGAATGAATTTCCCGCTAACAGTTTCGATCATTCCAGTCTTCATTTCAATAGCACCAACCAGATTTTTCAACCTCTCATTTTTTGTAAGCTTCGCCTGCGTTTTTTTGAATTTTGTGCGAACAAGACAATCACATGACTGTATTTCTTTAAAACTTTCGTTAATCTGCGTGTCTCTTTTTAAATTTTTAACCAGCGTTTCCGTCAATAGTTTTACATGGTCAAATCCGCGAAAGCCGACCCTTTTTTTATGGCTTGGTACAGGAACAATCACGGCATCGCCAAAATCATCCATCATTTGATTCAAAAGTACGATTTGCGCCTTCATGATCATAGTCAAAACAAAACTTAAGTTTTCCCAAAAACTGTATTTAAATTTTCTTATCAATTTTGCAGCCAGCGGATTTGCAAAATAATTCAAACACACGATCATTCGATCAAAATAAAACCCAGGCACGCACAATCTGCAAAATTCCCCGGTCCCGTTAACTTTTCGGCAATGTGGACACTGCTGTTTTTCCAGGAACTTGATTTGTCTCAAACACTCAACACAAACCAGAGTCCCGCTCCGTCCGCAGCCTACGCATCTCTTCGGGAAAATCAGTCCCAAAATGTATTCAAAAAACAATCTCATGCCGCCACCCTAGCAGACACTTCTTAAGAAAGTTTAAAGTTTTTCTAAAATGGTGGGCGATAGTGGATTCGAACCACTGACCTCGTCGGAGTCAACGACGCGCTCTACCAACTGAGCTAATCGCCCATGAAACTCGCGAGGGGCATTTTATACCTTGATTTACAGCTTATTCAAGGTTAAAATTCCTCTGTTATAATTTTTTTTTATGGATCCTCAAGACAATCAGCAAAATCAGACATCAGGCCAAAATCCGCCAACTCCTCCAACGCCACCAACTCCGCCGACTCCTCCACAGCCTCCGATGGGGCAGGGGATGCCGATGGCGCAGGTCGCTTTTCCGCAAGGTGGAGCGCCGGTTCCACCTCCGGAGCCGGAGGACACCACTCCTGCAAATTTTCAGCTTGGCGTAAAGTTTGGTAAAGAATTGCACGTTCCGGTCCCTGCACATAATCTAAACTTTGATCAGAATTACTTCATCCGTCTTCTCGCCGGCTCGATTTCTCTTTCCAAGGATGAAAAAAAGAAAATCATCGAATCTATTCCAAAACTTCGTCAGGAACAGATAGACGAATTGATCAAGATTTTCGAGGAGGAAAAGGAAAAATTTGCCGCTCTTTCCAAGAAGCATGTCCCACAGTTGGAAAAACTGGCCACGCAGCACTACAACGAATGGATGGACCTTGAAGCGGATTACGCCCAAGCCGGCAAAGCGCAGGAGGATCAGAGCAAGGCCGACGAAATCCGCAAGCAGCTTGGCCTTTAACTTGCAATAATTCCTCTTCTATACTACTTTTGTCTTGCTCATTAACTCATTTTTATGAAAAAGACTTTGGTATTTTCGCTATTATTTTTATTGCTGGCTGGATGTTCCGCACAAAATGACTCGGCTCGTAATTTAGAGGAAATCAATATCCCTGAGCAGGTAAACGCGGACGCGGTAATGGATAAGATCCTTTTTGGACAGGCTGTGGAAAATGTGGATTCTTCCAGATGCGCAAAAGTACTCGATGAGGCCTTGAAAAAAGATTGCAGCGCGGTAGTCACAGCTCTGCAAACCACTCAAAAAGCTGTTCAGCAGATAGACGACTCTCTCTGTGGCAGGATTGGTTTGAATAGATACAAGGATAATTGTATGCAGAGTGTCGCTGATGCTGAAGCAAAGAGAGACGCGGAAAAATTGACCGAAAAAGACAGCGCGCTTTCCGACAAACTTTCAAAACAGGACGACCTTTCAAAATGTGATCAAGTCGTTGACGAAAACTTCCGCATGGATTGCGTTACAAATATTTTGCTCCGCCTCGCCAGCACAAAGCAGGATGCTTCTTATTGCAAACAGATTGTTGATGAACAGATCAAAGGTAGCTGTCTGAAACAGATCGAATAGATTTCTATAGACCGATTAGAGCTTCATAACTCGGATTGCCGGAAAGATTCATATCGTCCGAAAAAGTGTAGGTCGCATTTGTAGACGAACTTCCTCCGGTAGGATCAAAACAAATGACTCTTATTGTGGTTGGAATAGCTCCGTTCTGGAAAGTTGGAAAGCCGCCGGTACAATCTGTCGTCCATATTTTCGCCTCGCAGGTAGAGTTGTCTATAGGATACGCGGAAACTTTCACATTCTTTTCAACAGTGGAAGAAGTATTATTTCCAAGTTCTATACCGCAACTAACAAGCTCATCTCCAGATCCACAACTTTTCGTGAGGACAACAAAGTTTCCGCAGGATGAATAATTGGAGGAATTCACAGCAGAAGTATTGTAAAAATTTCCAACCGAATTCGCCGTTATTGTCTCGGCACTCAAAGTTTGTGCCCCGATGTATGGGGAGCTAAAGCCCTGAAGCGCCAAGCCATAATCGAAAAGTCCGATACTCCCTATATAGCCTATCGTTGCAAGGATTGCGGAATCGCTCCAAAGGACATCGCTTATGTGCATGTCCCCATTCACATCAAGTTTCTTCTCTGTGCTCATGGTTCCAATCCCTACATTTCCACTAACTCCTGAGTACATGTCATTACCGTTGATGACCCAGTCCGTATCCGCTCCTCCACTCGTCCATCCAAGTTTTCCGTTTACATCTACCCCAAGTACTTGCCCGACAGTTCCAACTGCGCCATTTATTTTCACCACCGGATCAGCAGTAAAGTTTATTCCCGTAAATGTCGGTGTCACTGCGTCCGCAGGCGGATTTAGCGTAGGATTCGCACCAAACGCGGCATTCACGCCAAGCAAAACAACTCCGGTAAAAACGGCCATAATCAGATAAGAAAGTGCATTTCGCAAATAAAACTTTTTCATAG
>CAZHDA010000012.1:15946-20262 GCA_964531125.1 uncultured Candidatus Peribacteria bacterium | reverse complement strand
GGGATTTTGAAAGAATACAAGAAGCGCGGCGAAAAGGTGACGATCGGAGTGCTGGGCGGGCACAGCGCGCTGGATGTATGTGCCGGAGCTACGAAAATGGGTTTTGATACCGTCGTGGTTTGTCAAAAGGGGCGCGAGAAAACTTATTCCAAATACTATAAAAGGCGAAAAGAAAAAGGCTGCGTGGGAAATATTATTTTGGTTGATAAGTTTAGTGATGTGTTGAAAGCTTCCGTTCAAAAAGAACTGCGCGGGCTGAATACGATCTTCGTGCACAACCGATATTTCTGGGTTTATTTTGAAGATTTTAAAAAAGTTGAGAACGATTTCAAAATACCAATTTTTGGGCTTAGACAAGGCGTAAAACTGGAGGAGCGCGATCAGCCAAAGAATCAGTATCACCTTCTACAAAAGGCCGGTATTCGGATTCCAAAAATTCTAAAAAAAGAAGATCTGGCGAAACACAAAGGCGGACCGCTGATCTGTAAAGTGAACGAGGCTACGCGCGGATATGAGAGGGCATTTTTTGTTTTCACGAGCGAGGCTGGGTATTTGAAACAGTCGGAAAAGATGATCAAGAAGGGGCAGATAACGCAAGAAGGTTTGGACAAAGCAGTGATTGAAGAATTCGTTATTGGAGCGCAAATAAATCTGAATTTCTTTTATTCCGCACTGAATAATGAGCTCGAACTGATGGGGACAGACACGCGCAGGCAGACAAATCTGGATGGATTTTTGAGATTAAATACGAAAGAACAGGAGAGGCTGCTGTCGGCTGGATTTAGCCCAAAGATGATCGAGACGGGGCATATAGCCGTGACGATGAAGGAGTCGCTGGTGGAAAAAGCCTATGAAATTGGCGAGAAATTCGTGAAAACGATGAAGAAAGAAGTGCCGCCGGGAATGATCGGGCCGTTCGCGCTGCAAGGCGCGGTGGTGGCGGACGAAGGCCGCGAGGAATTTGTTATTTTTGATGTAAGCATGAGAATTCCGGGATCTCCCGGGACAAAATTCACTCCTTATTCCGGATATTTATACGGCGAAAGTTTGAGCTACGGTGAAAGAATCGCGATGGAAATCGCGCAGGCCGTAAAGGGTGGGAGGCTTGCGGAAGTGCTTAGTTAAAGATAGGATGTTCGCGCATGAAAGTACTTTTACTGGCTGCGGGGCAGAGCAAACGCATGCAGCCCATAGAGGATAAGAATTTTTTGAATTTTTTGGGGAAGCCTTTACTGCAGCATCAGCTTGAGATGCTTAAGGACGAGGGCTTTTCTGATATCGTGATCGTGGCCGGAAAGCATAACCGCGAAAAAATCGAGACGCTCGGAAAGAAGCTAAAATTGAGAATAAAAATAGTTGAACAGAAGCTGGCGACCGGTATGCACGGCGCGATTTTGGCGGCGCAAAATTTACTGCAAAATGATCCGGTTTTGATAGTCAGTGGAAATGACATCGTGGATAATGAGGCATTTGAGGCGATGAAAGAGGCTTTTGCGCCCGGTAAAGCTGAGAGCTATATCATCGGGAAAAAAGTGAAAAGTTATTTTCCCGGAGGTTATTTAAAGGTTGATAAAAAAGGATTTATTCAGGAAATCATGGAAAAACCCGGCGAAGGAAATGAGCCAAGCGACATGATAAATCTGGTGATTCACTTGCACACGCAGCCTGCGAAATTGGTGAAGTATTTGAAAAAGGCAAAGAGCAAGAAAGACGATCTTTATGAGGTTGCTTTGGGAATGATGATAAAAGATGGAATCAAGATGGAATCTGCGAAATATGACGGCATGTGGCAGGCGCTGAAATATCCGTGGCACATTCAAAAGGTGTTTGAATATCTATTTTCAAAGATGGAAAAGAAAATCGCAAAGACCGCAAAAATAGCAAAGAGCGCGACTATTGAAGGCAATGTGGTCATAGAAGATGGCGTGAAAGTCATGGAAAACGCTGTAATTAAGGGTCCCACATATATTGGCAAGAATTCCGTGGTTGCCACAAATGCACTAGTTCGTGAAAGCCATGTCGGCGAAAATTGCGTGGTCGGGTTTGGGACAGAAGTCGCCAGAAGTTTTCTCGGAAATGATGTCTGGACCCATTCAAATTATATCGGCGACAGCGTGATCGGAAATAATGTGTCATTTGGTGCGGGGACTGTTACCGGGAATTTGCGGCTGGATGAAAAAAATGTGGTGGTGAGTAATGCCGGGGAAAAAATGGATATTGGCACAAACAAATTTGGCGCTGTGATTGGCGACAATGTGAGAGTCGGCATCAATACGAGTATCATGCCTGGAATAAAAATCGGGGAAGGCAGCATGATCGGAGCTGGAATAATTTTACCTGAAAATGTTCAGGCGAATTCATTCGTGAGAGGAGAGGTGAAATTGAAAATTTCGCCGAACAAATTCAAAATCGGCGTTCGCAAAAAACCATGAAACTTTCGATCACGATCGTAAATTACAATCAAAAATATTTTCCAAGTCTGTGTTTAGGCGCTTTGAAGGAAAGTAAATTTCAGGATTTTGAAGTGATTGTTTGTGACAACCATTCGTGTGATGAGAGTATTCAGTTTTTGAAAAAGGCTGCGAAGGCCGGAGAGATAAAACTTATTGAGTCGAAAGAAAATCTGGGATATGGGAAGGCGCATAACAAAGCGGCATATGAGTCTTGGGGGCAATACATTTTGATTTTGAATACGGACATCACTGTGGAGCCTGAGACGCTTGGAAAGATGGTTGAATACATGGAAAAGCATGAAAATATCGGGATACTTGGACCGAAGTTGATGTATCACAATGGGACCGTACAACCTTCGTGCAGGAGGGATTTTAGATTTTTTGATCTGATAATAAAGAGAAGTTTTTTAAAGAAGATTGGAAAGTGGAAGAAAAGATATGAAAAGTATTTGATGGCGGATTTTGATCATGAAAAGACGCAGGAGGTTGACCTGATCACCGGCGCGTTTATGATGATGCCGCGAAAATTATTTGAAAAAGTTGGAGGATTTGATGAGAGATATTTTTTGTTTATGGAGGATTTTGATCTGTGCAGGAAAGTGCGCGGAGCAGGATACAAAGTCGTGTATTTCCCGCAGGCCGTTGCAAAACACTACCACAAAAGGCTAAGCGAAGGCGGATTCTTCAGGCTGCTCTTCAAGAAGATCTCGTGGCTGCATCTGGTCAGCGCGATGAAGTACTTTTGGAAGTGGAAGTGAGTTGATTCTAAAAATATCTCTGTTTGTCTTGCCGCGTTGGGCAATTAAACGACTGGCTATTATTTTTTTTAATTTCGCACCAAGTTTCATAATTTCGAGCAATTTATCTGAAATTTTTTCCGTTTCACTTTTTCTATACGCTATTCCGTATTCTGTGAATTTCGACCTTACTACAGCACGAATAAAATGAGGCATAAATTCCGCAAGAGCAGTAATTTGAAAATCGCCTACCCTTATAATCGCCAACATATCCATAATCATAAGGTACAGATCGGGATTTTGCTTAAGAGCTTCGTTGATATCAATATTGTCATCGGACAATAAAATATCCATCACTTCTGAAATCTCTAATTTTATTCTGTTCGTCATATCATTCTTCTCGACTCCTTTTTTTGATCTTGTGTTTTCATAGAAAGGCACATGAAATGTCTCTCCAGTCTGTGAAGCTTTTATGGCTGTCTCAAGGTCAATTTTAGGATACATGCGTTCCATGGCTGCTGAGCCTACAATAAGCCTATGGCTGAAGTCAACGCGTGTTTCCGGCGAGAGTGCGGATTACTTCAGGGTACCACTTCTTTTCCAGCTCCTGGACGCGGGTTTTGAGAGTGTCCGGAGTGTCGTTTGGAAGGACAGGACAGGTTTTTTGGAGGATGATTTCGCCGGTGTCCACGTCCTCTTCGACATAGTGGATGGTCATGCCTGATTCCGGCTCCCCTGCCGCAAGGACGGCTTCGTGGACATTTGCGCCAAAGAAACTTGCGCCGCCGAATTTGGGGAGAAGCGCCGGATGGACATTGATGATTTTGTGATGGAATTTATGGACGAATGGAGTTGAGAGGATACGCATGAAACCGACGAGAACGATGAGGTCGATTTGTTCCTGTTCGAGAGCTTGGGCGAGGTCGGAGTCAAACTCTTCGCGGGTTTTGTTTTTGGGATTTATAAAAAGCGTTTTGAAGCCTTGGGTTTTAGCACGCTCGAGCGCGTAGCAGTTTTGTTTGTCGCTGATCACGATCGCGAGTTCTATGCCGGGCATTTTGCCGGCTTTCATTTCATCTATGATGGCCTGTAGATCGGTTCCTTTGGTGGAGGCGAGGACTGCGAT